>JADZCB010000375.1 GCA_020851775.1 Gammaproteobacteria bacterium | reverse complement strand
TGGGCTTCACGCGCGATCTGGAGGCGGCGTACCGGGCGATGTGGGGGGCTTGGTGCATGCGTGAAGGTGGGGATTAGCCACCGAGAACACCGAGGAAGTTGAGAGTGGGACGGAAGCGCGTGGCGGCTCGGTGGCAATCGACATAGGCTCAGGGCTGGCAAGGGTTCGGATCGGTCACGGCAGGACGGGGGCGCTGTCGGCGGCAAAGACCCGATTCGAACGAGGGCACGAACGAGCCGTTCAAACGACATCGTCCCACGGCCGCGACAAACGCACGGCGCCGTTGATGATGCCGACCATCGAATAGGTCTGTGGGAAATTGCCCCACAGTTCGCCGGTGGTCTGGGCGAGGTCTTCGGACAGCAGACCGACGTGATTGCGATGAGCCAGCATCGTCGCGAAAATCTCACGCGCTTCGTCGCGGCGCCCGAGGCGGGCCAACGCATCGACGCGCCAGAACGTGCAGACGTTGAACGCGGTTTCCGGGCGACCGAAATCATCGGCGGCCTCGTAGCGGCGCATGTACGGACCATCGCAGAGCACGCGTTCGAGACAGGCGTAGGTCTGCTCGAAGCGGGCGTCGCCGGCGTCGATGAACCCGATCTCCACCATCAGCAGCACGCTCGCATCGAGCTCCTCGCCACCGAAGCTTTCGACGAAGGCGCCGCGGCGCTCGCTCCAGGCCGCCTCGAGAATGCGGCGTCGGATATGTTCGGCCCGCGTTGCCCAGTGTGCCGCGCGCGGCACGCGGCCGAGCCGGGTGGCGATCTTCGCGAGTCGTTCGCAGGCCGCCCAGCACATCAGGGCGGATGAAGTATGCACGCGGGCGCGCGTGCGCAGTTCCCACATGCCGGCGTCCGGCTGATCGTGCAGCCGCCACGCACAGTCGCCGACTTGTTCGAGTGCCTCGAAATCCGCGAGCGTGCCGGGTCTGAACAGCCGGTGATCGTGGAAGGACTGTGATGCGCCGAGCACGATGTTGCCGTAGACGTCGTGCTGGAAATGCTCGTGCGCCTGGTTGCCGACGCGTACGGGCCCCATGCCGCGGTAGCCGGCGAGATGGGGCACGATGCGCTCGGGCAGGTGCTTCTCGAGCCCGATCCCGAACAGCGGCTGCACGTGGCCATCCGCCGCGTCGCGCGCGACATCGTGCAACCAGCCGAGGTAGTTCTCCATCGTGCCGACTTCGGCGAGGCTGTTCAGTGCGCGCACGACGAAGAACGCATCGCGCAGCCAGCAGTAACGATAGTCCCAGGTGCGTTCGGTGTGCGGTGCTTCCGGAATGCTCGTCGTCAGCGCGGCGACGATGGCGCCGGTATCCTCATACTGACAGAGCTTCAACGTGATCGCGGCGCGGATCACCGCCTCCTGCCATTCGAGCGGGACGGCGAGCCAGCGCGTCCAGCGTCGCCAGTGGTGGGACGTTTCATCCTCGAAACGTCGTGTCGTCTCCTCCAGCGATCCTTCGAGCGTCTCGTCCGGGCCGAGCAGGAACGACACCGGCTCGCGCAGCGTGAACGCCGTCTCGTCGACGATATAGGTCAGCGGTGCGTTGGTCGTCACCCGCAGCACCTGCGACGGTGAGACAAAACGCAGATGATTGCTGCCCCGGGTCAGCACCGGCATGCCGGCGCCCCAGTCGTGGCGTGGCCGCAGCACGATGCGGATGCGCGGCGTGCCGAGCGGGCGCACACGTCGCACGAGCTGGGCCGGCCGGAACAGGCGGCCGTGATCGCCGAAGCGTGGTGCGAAATCGACGATTTCGATACCCTGGCCGTGCGCGTCGTAGAGCGTCGTGCGCAATATCGGCGTGCCGGGATCATAGGACTGTTCGCTGCGCGCGCAGCCTTCGAGTTCGATCGTGAAGGCGCCATCGGCCGGATAGCCGTCGGCGGAGTCGAGCAGGGCATGGAAGCAGGGATCGGCGTCGAAGCGCGGCAGACAGCACCAGACGATGCGAGCCTCGCGATCGGCGAGGGCGGCGATCGTGCAATTGCCGATCAGTGCGAGTTCCAGCGAAGCGCGCAGACCGCGCCCGACGTGCCGTCCGTCCACCATATCGGGGATGGTAACGCAAGCGGATCCCCTGACAAGCGCGCGACCGGCATTTGGGCCGGGCACGACGCCGATGCTGGCGGTTGTCCTACACGCGTACCGTGCCTGCTCTGCTTATGGTTTCATGCGACGAGACGTCAACGCGCGGTCGGGGAGGGCCAGAAGCCGCTGGTGCGAATGCAGAACATTTTCAGTCCCGCCGGCAGGCGCGCGCTGCAGGCCGCGATGGCGCGACGCCCGCTTCTGGCCTTCGATTACGACGGTACGCTCGCGCCGATCGTGCCACTGCCCGACGTGGCGACAACACCGGTAGGCATCGCGCGCCGCCTCGCTCGCCTCGCGCGGCTGCGTCCGGTCGCCATCATCACCGGCCGCGCGATAGAAGACGTGCGCATGCGCCTCGGTTTCACGCCGCAGGCGATCATCGGCAACCACGGCGCCGAGTGGGAATGTGACGTGCAGCCCGACACGGCTTCGAAGCTGGATATCGCGCGCGATCGGCTCGCCCACCACCATCACGAGCTCACGGCACTCGGCGTGCGCGTCGAGGACAAGCGGTTGTCGCTCGCGCTCCATTACCGCGGCGCGCGCGATGCGCTGCGTGCGGTGGCACGGATTCATGCGTTGCTCGCGGACGCGGTGAACGACGTCGAGGTGTTCGACGGCAAGCGGGTCGTCAATATCGTCCCGCGCGGGGCGCCGGACAAGGGGCAGGCGTTGCTGCGGCTGGTGAGGGCGACGGGCGTCGATTCCGCGCTGTTCATCGGTGACGACGTCAACGACGAAGCCGTGTTTCGTATCGCGCCGCCGGACTGGCTCACCGTGCGCGTCGGCGCCGTGTCCGCCGGCTCACACGCCGCGTTCTACCTCGACACGCAGAGCCTCGTACCGCTGCTGCTGCAGGACATGATCGATTTGCTGAGCCCGGAAGCGTCGTAGGGACCGGTGCCGACCAGTCTTCTCGCAGCCCGCAACGAGCCCGGCGGAATTCGGGATTCAATGCCCTCTGACATGCCGAAAAATTTCTCTCTTCTCGGTGTTCCCGGTGTTC
>JADZCB010000374.1 GCA_020851775.1 Gammaproteobacteria bacterium | reverse complement strand
GCCCGCGATCGTCTCACCCCGTCGTCATCCGTCGCGTTGACCGCTCCTCACACGATCCCGGCCTCTTTGAGCCGATCGAGTTCCGCTGCGTCGACACCCAGCGCGCCCAGTACTTCCGCATTGTCTGCACCCAGTGCCCGCGCGCCATGCCGTACGCGTGTCGGCGTGCGCGAGAACTTGGCGGCAGGGCCCGTGAGCGGAATGTCGCGACCGTTGCCGAGCGGGACGGCTTGCAGCATGTCGCGGGCATGGACCTGTGGTTCGCGGGCGGATTCGGCATAAGTGTTGACGCGCGTCACGGCGAGGCCGGCTTCGCTCCATATCCCGACGACCTCGGCCGTCGTGCGCGTCGCGCACCAGTCGGCGACGACGCGATCGAATTCCTCGCGGCGCTGGATGCGCTCGAATCCCTTCGCGTCGCCGACGTCCGGATGACCGACGATGCGCGCGAGCTGGCGCCAGTGTGAATCGAGCAGCACGCCGCCATAGATGTAGCCGTCCGCGCACCGATAGCGATTGATCGGCGCGGCAAGGCTGAACTGGTTGCCCCAGCGCGTGAGCGGCAGATCGAGCGCGCCGAGCGTCAGGTTGCCGTTGCTCTGGAACAGGAGCCCGTCGAGCAGCGCGACGTCGACGTGCTGGCCTTCGCCGGTGCGTGCGCGATGCAGCAGCGCCGCGAGGGCACCGAGCGCGCCGTGAAGACCGCCGAGATCGTCACCGAGAAAGGTCGGCGCTTTCGTCGGCCCGCCGTCCGGCTCGCCGTTCAGCGCCGACCAGCCGCTGAAGTTCTGCGCGATCGGATCGTAGCCCGGTCGCGCGGACAGCGGGCCGAACTGGCCGAATCCGCTGACGGAGACGTAGACGATGTCGGGCTTCACGCGTGCGCAGTCACGATAGCCGACACCCCACTCGGCGAGCGTGCCGGGCTTGAAGTTTTCAATCACGACATCCGCCGTGCGGCACAGCGCGAGGAAGAGATCACGGCCTTCCGGGCGGCGCAGGTCGAGCGACACGTTCTTCTTGTTGCGGTTGACCGTCTCGTTGAAGACTGACAGCGTCGTGCCCGGCACGAACGGCGGCACGCGGCGACCGACTTCGCCTTCGGGGTGTTCGATCTTGATGACGGTGGCGCCGAAGTCGGCGAGCACGCAGCCCGCCATCGGCCCGGCCCAGGTCGTCGTCGCCTCGAGTACCACGATGCCGGCGAGCGGCCCGGGCAGATCGCACCGGGCGTCGGCATAGAACTCGGCGCGCTCCATGATGCGCGCTCAGGCGCGTTGCACGAATTCGACGGTGTTGCCGTCCGGATCGCGCACCATCGCGATCGTCACGCCCGGCATCAGTTCCTGCTTCGGGATCTCGAAGGGCACGCCGGCCGCCGCGCAGGCCGCGCAGACTTCATCGATGTTCGAGATCTGGAAGGTCAGGTAGCGGAAGCCGAGCTGGCCCATCAGTCCCGAGGGCCCGGTGCCCGGTACGGTTTTCGGATCGACGAGCTTGACGAAACTGTCGCCGAAGCCGAGCCGGTGCATGTGCCCGAACGGCAGCGGCAGCTCGCCGATTTTCGTCAGGCCCAGCAGATCCTGGTAGAACGCCAGGCTCTTCTTGATGTCGGCGACGACGAGGCCGATGTCGATGCAGGCTTTCGCGGGTTTCATGCCCATGGGTCAGTCCTTCGCAAGTCAGGGAACGAGGTGGGTGACGAACCAGTCACGGGCGACGCCCGCGGCCGTCTCGAATGATGTCGTATAGGGATCGTAATGGCCACCGGCGATCGACACGCATTTCTTCGGCTCGCCGGCGCGTGCGAAAGCGTCCACTTGCCCGGCGTAGGGCGTCTGCGTGTCGTCGTCGGCGAGGATCATCAGCAGCGGCGTCGGCGCGATCCGCGCGACGAAGCGGCCCGGCTCGTAGGCGGCGAGGAGCTCGAGACTGCGTTGCGTGATGCAGTTCGGATAAATCTCCTGCGCGCCGATCGCGACGACCCAGTCCCAGGTCTGATCGCCAGGTCGCGCGGGCTTCGTGGTGCGCGGCGCCTCGCCGCGATAGCGCGCATCGCGATCATCCGCAAAGCGTTGCTGCATGGCGTCCCAGTTCGTCTCGCCGATCCAACCCCGCAAGGTCGCGTAGCCGTCGACCAGCGGGACCTGCGACACGACGCAGCGCACGCGGCGATCGAGTGCGGCAACGGCCAGCGCGTGGCCGCCCGCGTAGCTCGTGCCCCACAGGCCGATGCGCGCGGGATCGATGCCGGGCAGACCGCGCCCGTAGCTGATGGCGTCGCGCATGTCCGCGACCTGCTGCCAGGGATCGCTTTCGTGGCGCGGCGCGCC
The DNA here is from genome assembly GCA_020851775.1 of Gammaproteobacteria bacterium. Lineage (GTDB taxonomy): Bacteria > Pseudomonadota > Gammaproteobacteria. Next base: position 3,169 of record JADZCB010000374.1, on the reverse strand, counting down.
GCCACTCGCGCCGAAATTCCGGTGTTCGTAGACGAGACAGGCGAGGCCTGCGGCCTGGAACACCGCCGCGTAGTCGAGCAGCCCCATCGCCATCACGGCCGAGAAGCCGTGGCTCAGGACGACGAGCGGATGCGGTCCGACGCCGCTCGGACGCAGCAGGGCGCCGGCGAGTTCGACGCCGTTGGCTTCGAAGGTGATGTCCTGCCGCATGCGCGATCCTCCCATCGCAGGGCGGTATACTCCGGCCGCGCCGCGACAAACAAGGCGTCTCCTTTCTCCTACACCGATCCCGATTGGACGACTCACCTCGCATGCAACGCTACAAAGCCATTCTGTGGGATTTCGGCGGCGTCTTCACGACTTCGCCGTTCGATGCCTTCGCCCGCTACGAACGCGAACACGATCTGCCGCGTGATTTCATCCGCAGCGTCAACGCCCGCAACCACGAGACCAATGCGTGGGCACTGTTCGAATCGAACCGGTGCACGCTGGAGGATTTCGATCACCTGTTCGAAGCGGAAGCCCGCGCCGCCGGTCACGCGCTGCCGGGCCGCGTCGTGATCGGCCTGCTCGGCGGCGACCTCCGGCCGCGCATGGTCGAGGTCCTGAAGCGCTGCAAGCAGGACTATCGCTGCGTGTGTCTCACCAACAACATGAACACCGGCAACGGCACCGGCACCTGGGGCACGCGCGAACGGGCTGCCGCGGTCGCCGACGTGATGCAGCTCTTCGACCTCGTGATCGAATCGAGCAAGGAAGGCATGCGCAAGCCGGATCCGCGCATCTACGCGCTCGCCTGCGAACGCATGGGGGTCGTGCCGGCCGAGGTCGTCTATCTCGACGATCTCGGCATCAACCTGAAGCCGGCGAAGCACCTCGGCATGACGACACTGAAGGTCACGAGCGAAGCGCAGGCGATCGCGGATCTGGCGGCGACACTGGGCATCGTTTTTTGAACGGACGCTGCCGAGCGCCGGCGCCACGCCGCACATTGCGCGCCGGCCGTGACGCTGGGGGACGACGAGGTCGGCAGTACGCGCGCTGATTCACTATGGACGCGTCACCGCCGCCGAATCCGCCCGCACTGCCCGATACGCCGTTCGCGTTCGCGCTGCATTTCATCCGCTTCTACTGGCCGGTGGTCGCGGCGATCGCGCTGCTCGAGGCGGGGCAGTCGAGCTGTGGGATCCTGCTGCCGTACGCGATCAAGCGCATCATGGACGCGGTCAGCGGGGCGAGTGGGACCGCGACGGAGATCTGGGCGCGGGTCGAGGGGCCATTGTGGCTTTTCGGGCTGTTGAATCTCGGGATCGTGCTGTGCTCGCGCGGCAGCGGCACGCTGCTCGTGATGCTCGGGCCGGCCTTGCGCCGGCGCATCCGGCGCGATCTCTTCGGCTATCTCCAGCACCATTCGCAGCGCTATTTTCTCGGCAATTTCGCCGGCTCGCTCGCGAACCGCATCGCCGAGACGTCGATGGGAACGGCGCAGGTGCTGTGGACGCTGATGTTCGACTTCTGGCCGTTGACGATCACCTTCGCCGTCTCGCTGACGCTGCTCGCGCAGGTCGACACGACGCTCGCCCTGGTCCTCGGTGGCTGGATGACACTGTACGTTGCGGTGTCGTTTCTGTTGTCGAAGCGCTGCCGCCGCTATGCGCGCGACTACGCGGCGGCGCGCAGCCTCGTCAGCGGCAAGATCGTCGACTCCGTCACCAACATCATGAACGCGAAGCTCTTTGCGCGGCGCGACTTCGAGCGCGAATACCTCGAGCACTTCCTCGACTTCGAGGTCGGGCGCGCGCGGCGCGTGTTCTGGTTCATGGAACTGATCCGCTGGTTCCAGTTCACGGCGGCGATGGGCCTGATGCTCGGCATCGTCGGTTACGCGATTGGCTTGTGGATCGACGGGCACATGTCGGTCGGGGAATTCGCGATGGCGGCGACCCTGTCGCTGATCATTATCGAGCAGGCACGGGGTCTGAGCCGCAAGTTCCTCGACTTCTTCGAGTATCTCGGCAACGTCAACGATGGAGTCGGCATCATCGTGCGCCCGCACGAGGTGCGCGATACCGCGACGGCGGCTCCGCTCGTCGTCGCGCGCGGCGAAATCCGCTTCGAGGACGTGACGTTTTCCTACACCGGCACGCGGCCCGTGTTCGAACATCTCGATCTCATCGTGCGACCCGGCGAAAAACTCGGGCTCGTCGGCTATTCCGGCAGCGGCAAGAGCACGCTGCTGAACCTCATCCTGCGTCTGTTCGACGTGCAGCACGGGCGCATCCTGATCGATGGCACCGACATCGCCGGCGTCACGCAGGAGAGTCTGCGCCGCGCGATTGCAATGATTCCGCAGGAACCGATGTTGTTCCACCGCAGCCTGCTCGAAAACATCCGCTACGGGCGTCTCGATGCGAGTGACGACGAAGTGCGCGTCGCTGCCGACAGGGCGCATGCGGACGAATTCATTCGCGAGACCGAAGACGGCTATGCGTCGCTGGTCGGCGAGCGCGGCGTGAAACTCTCGGGTGGCCAGCGCCAGCGCATCGCGCTCGCCCGGGCGATCCTGAAGGACGCCCCGATCCTCCTGCTCGACGAGGCGACGAGCGCCCTCGACTCCGTCACCGAGCGCCACATCCAGGACAGTCTGCGCGTGCTGATGACGAACAAGACGGTGCTCGTGATCGCCCATCGTCTGTCGACCCTCGCGCATCTCGACCGCATCGTCGTCTTCCACCACGGTCGCATCATCGAGGACGGCAGCCACGCCGCTTTGCTCGCCGCCGGCGGCCACTACGCGCGCATGTGGGCGATGCAGGCGGGCGGCTTCCTGCCCGAAGACGAAGCGCTGGCAGAGGAGGAGACCGAGCCGTTATGAGCGCCATGCGAGCGGAACGCTTTCGGTTTGCCACCGGGAACACCGAGAACACCGAGGGGAGAAGAGATTATGAGGATGGCATTGCCGATGCGAGGCACCGTCATACCCTCATCTTGCTCTATGTTCTCGGTGGCAAATGCAGCAGCGGTCGGCAATCGTCAGTCGTCTGAAGGTAGCGCGCGCCAGGCTTCGAAGCGCGGCAGCGTCAGCGCCGCAGCGGCGCTGACGACGAAGAGGGCGACGATGCCCCACAGGGCGATGGCGTAGCCGCCGGTGGCGTCGTAAAGGCGTCCG
>JADZCB010000373.1 GCA_020851775.1 Gammaproteobacteria bacterium | reverse complement strand
TGCAAGGCGAGCGTGCGCGGCAGAGCGAACAGATCGGCGAGTGCGTAGAGTACGAATCCCGCGCAGATCGCGATCACGGCGGCGAACAGGCCCCACAGCAGCGGCTCGCGCCACAGCGCCGGGGTGTGCCAGGCGACGAGCCGGCGTGCCGTGACGATCGCGAGCGCGGCGGCAAAGGCGGCCGCGACGCGCGGCAGGTCGAAGAAGATTTCCACCACGAAGAACCCGAAGAACAGCACGAGACTCGCGTGCCGCGGCCACACCGGATCCCGAACCTTCACCGGTACCCGCACGCCGCGCTCGATGAAGCCCGGCAGCACGCGTCCGGCGAGCGTGAGGACCAGGGCGACGAGCAGGAACACCGCGGCCTGCGCGACGATCAGCGGCGGCACCGCGATCCAGCCGGCCGCGCCGAGATAGAACAGGACGTTCGCGAGAGCGAGCATCGCGATCTTGGCGACGATGCCGGTCTGGCGCTTCTGGCGAACCGCGATGATCGGGCGCGCGACGCCGATGAGCAGCCCGAGGTTGAATGCGAGATCGGCGAGCACAGCCAGCGGCAGCGCGGCGGGGCCGGCAAGCAGACCGACACGTGCGACGGCCCAGCAGCCGACCAGCGCCGCGAGGGCGCCGCCCGATGGCGTCGGCCGCCCGGTCCAGTTGCGCACGGCGGTCAGCAGGAAACCGGCGACGACGGCGAGCGCATAGCCGAACACCATTTCGTGCGCGTGCCAGGCAACCGGGTCGATGGCGGTCGGTGCCCACGAACCGATGTGGCCGCTACGCCACAGGAAACCCCACAGCGTCATTGCCACGACGGCAAACAGGCCTGCGGACAGAAAAAACGGGCGGAAACCCAGGCGCAGCAACGGGGTGGTCATCGTCGAACTCCGGATGGCGATAGCGTCGATCCTCTCCGGTGTCGGGCCGGCGAAAATTGCGCCGGCTCAATTTCCGACAAAATCCCTCAGTTATCAAGACTGCGAGCCGCGGGCTGCGTCCGGCCGGCGGGAAAGCGTCAGCGCGCGGGCTGCGTCACGCTGCCCGGCCCATCGTCCAGTGTGGTTCCTGCCCGGCATCGCGCGCGATGGTCCGCCATCGAGTCGGCACCGTCGCTGAGTGGGCTTTCTTCATGCAGATGCGAAAACCCGCGCGCCAGGGCATAGCCGAGGATCATGCCGACGGCGATGTCGCAAACCGAATGAGCGGAGTGGTTCATGCTGGCCTCCTGCCTGCTTTGGGCGGCGAAAAAAACAGCATGCGCAACGCTCATGTGCGCGGCTGCCGCCGCGGCGCGCGTCTTCCGTAGGACGCAGGCGCGCCGGGACGACGCGCCTGCCCGATAGCGGTGAGCGCGATGCGCGTCGATGATGCGGCGCCGAGCCGGAGGAAACGACGCCATGGAACACCGCATCGAAGAGATGATCGACCTTGCCGTGCCGGTTCGCACGGCCTACGACCAGTGGACCCGCTTCGAGGAATTCCCCGCTTTCATGAGCGGCGTGCGCGAGGTGGTGCAGCTCGACGACACGCACTTGCGCTGGAAGGTCGAGATTGCGGGCACCGAGCGCACGTTCACCGCCGAGATCATCGAGCAGATCCCGGATGAGCGCATCGCGTGGGCGACGACCGACGGCAAGTACAACGCCGGCGTCGTGCATTTCGTGCCGCTCGATATCACCCGTTCCCGGGTGCATCTGCGCATCCTCTACGACAGCGACGGCGTGGCCGAACGGATCGCCGAAGCGCTGGACCTCACGGGCGCACGCGTGCGCCGCGATCTCGACGCATTTCGCCGCCACGTCGAGATGTGTGCCCGAGACGACGGCGGCTGGCGCGGCAGCGTCCATCGCCGGCATGTCGGATCGCGGACGCAGCACGAACTGTGAGCCTGGCGCGGTCGTGCCTGCGGCCCGATGTCCGACAGCGCACCGCGCCGCACCCTCACCAGAATGCCGGCGCCTTGCACGACGAGAGGATTTGCAGATGACGCACAAGAAACGGAAGACGGCAATGGCGGTGTTCAGCGACGGCAAGTGGCTGATCGGCCTGCCGGGGTTGCCGGGTGCTGCCAGCGAACCGGTACGGATCCGCCTGCCGTTGCCCGAACGCGCCCCACGCCGGCCACGACCGAAGACGCGCGACGAGCGTTGAACGACGCACGGCCCCGTGTGACATCGTGCGCTGTGCAGGAGTCGAACCTGCGACCCTCGGGTTGAAAGTCCGACCAAGCCCGCGTTCCGCTGTTGGTCGAGAAAGTACCCAGATGGAAAAAACCGAATGATTCGAGGTCCTTTCCTCATTCCCGCGATCGCACCGCCATTGATTTCCTGATATTCCAACGCATCGCCTGCGCGGCGCGTGCCGCGCGGGCAGCTTTGGGTACATTCCGTCCGAACAGCATTCGCAACGCAAAAGAGCCCGAAATCAGATTGCCGTACGGCATCCGGCGCAAGCCGTTGCGAAGACTCAGCGGTTTCAGAGTAATTTCGATCTGCATCAGCTACTCTTCCGCGCATGCACCAAATTCAAGAGCGGTCCGCTCTGCATGAAACGTTGACTTACGCCGCGCACCACTGCGAGCGAGGCGATTAAATCCGCGGGGCTCGCAGTGCTAGACATCCGATGTGACAGACAGGGAACGCACCGCACGCCTCAATGCTGACAACGCACTCGACGATCCGGGTGCGCTCGTGGCGTTGCGCGAGCAGATGCTCAAGTGGGCAGTCTTGCATCTGGGTGAGCGCGAAGCGGCCGAGGACGCGGTGCAGGAAGCCTTTGTCGGCGCGCTGCGCAACAGGGCTTCGTTTACACATGCGGCGGCGTTCCGAACCTGGGTGTTCGCCATCCTGCGTAACAAAATTGCCGACGTGTTACGCGCTCGGATCCGGCAGCGCGACCGCGAAGTGACTGGAGCCGCCGACCCGGACGAGGAGATGGACGTCGAGCGCTTCGACGAGCGCGGAACATGGCGGGAAGCACACCGCCCCTCGCGCTGGTCCGACCCTGCCGGCATGACCGAAGATGCACAGTTCTGGCGCGTTTTTGAGACTTGCCTCGAACATCTGTCCGGTCGCACGGCGCGCGTATTTATGATGCGCGAGTTCGTCGAACTCGATATCGCAGACATCTGCGATACGCTGCAGATCACGCGGAACGCTGTATCCGTCACGCTGTTCAGAGCGCGAGCGCAGCTGCGCGAGTGCCTCGAATCCCGGTGGTTCAAGGAAAAATGATGCGACGCTGCCGCGACGTCAGTCTGCTGGTCTCACGCGCGAGGGATGAACGACTCGGCTTGCGCGACCGCATCGCCATGCGTCTCCACGTGCTGATGTGCAAACACTGTGCGAATTTCGCGCGTCAGCTTGGCGTACTCAGTCGTCTCGCGAAGACATTCACGGGCGGCCCGTCGGTCTGACAAGACTGCGAAGGGTTCGCTTGCTCACGGCCCGAGAATTCTTGCCCGGGGGGCAGGCAAACGTGTCCACGTGACACCCTGAACGCACCAACCCCTTCCACCCCCGAGAACGCACGGCTGTCGTACTGGCATAGGCTCAGCGCCGCGAATTGCCGGCGTGAAGTAAACAAACCATATCGCCGGGCACGCGACACTTCCGGCCGCGTGCTGACTCGTGCATGTAAGAAATTCGACCTGTCGACGACCAACTGCTCGGGTCTCCAATCAGAATCGTTCCACACCATGCGTCGAACTCGATCACTCGCCCTGCTGTACGTCACGCTGGGAAGCGCTCTTGCCGCGAACGCGTATGCCGGCGCAGGGCCTTATGACGACTCCATCCTGGTCACCGCGCGCAAGACGGCCCAGCGGCTGGACGACTTGCCGCTGGCCGTCGACGTGATACGACGCGACAAGCTCGATGCCATCCTGTCGGGGGCGCCCGACGTGCTTGCGCTGGCCGGCCGCTCGCCGAGCCTCTACGCCGAGTCGTCGTCCGGCCGAACCTTCCCGCGGTTCTACCTGCGTGGACTCGGCAACACCGATTTCGACCTGAACGCGAGCCAGCCGGTCTCGCTGGTGTACGACGAAGTCGTGCTCGAGAACGCGATCCTGAAGGGCTTCCCGGTGTTCGA
>JADZCB010000372.1 GCA_020851775.1 Gammaproteobacteria bacterium | reverse complement strand
CTGATCGCGATCCCGTTCCTGCCGGTCTCCGAATACCCGGACGTCGTGCCGCCGTCGATCGTCGTCACCGCGACCTATCCCGGCGCGAACCCGAAGGTCATCGCCGAGACCGTCGCCGCGCCGCTCGAAGAGCAGATCAACGGTGTCGAAAACATGCTCTACATGTCGTCGCAGGCGATGAGCGACGGCGTCCTGAATGTCACGGTGACCTTCAAGATCGGCACCGATCCCGATCTGGCGGAAACCCAGGTGCAGAACCGCGTTCAGCGCGCGCTGCCGCGCCTGCCGAACGAGGTGCGCCAGATCGGCGTCATCACCCAGAAGCAGTCACCGAACCTCACGATGGTCGTGCACCTGCTGTCGCCGGACGCGCGCTACGACGAACTCTACCTGCGCAATTACGCAGTGCTGAACATCCGCGACAAGCTGCGCCGGCTCCCGGGCATGGGCGAGACCTTCGTGTTCGGCGCCGGCGATTACGCGATGCGCATCTGGCTCGATCCGACGAAGCTCGCCGCGCGCGAGCTCACCGCGACCGACGTCGTGCGCGCGATCCAGGAACAGAACCAGCAGGTGGCCGCCGGCGTCGTCGGCGCGCCGCCCGCGGCGCCGGGCACCGAGTTCCAGCTCTCGGTGCGCACGCAGGGCCGGCTGTCGAGCGAGGCCGAGTTCGGTGACATCATCGTGCGGACCTCGGCCGAGGGCGGCATCCTGCGCCTGCGCGACGTCGCGCGCATCGAGCTCGCCGCGAGCGAGTATTCGCTGCGCAGCCTGCTCGACAACAAGCCTGCCGTCGCGCTGGTCGTGTTCCAGGCCCCGCTGTCGAATGCCATCGCGCTGTCGAACGACGTGCGCGCGACGATGGAGGTGCTGAAGAAGGATTTCCCCGGCGGCATCGACTACCAGATCGTCTACGACCCGACGCGTTTCGTGCAGAAATCGATCAGCGCGGTGATCAAGACCCTGGTCGAAGCCGTGCTGCTCGTCGTCGTCGTCGTGATTGTGTTCCTGAAGACCTGGCGCGCCTCCGTCATTCCGCTGCTCGCCGTGCCGGTGTCGATCATCGGTACCTTCGCCGTCATGCTCGTCGCCGGTTTCTCGATCAACACGCTGACGCTGTTCGGCATGGTGCTCGCAATCGGCATCGTCGTCGACGACGCGATCGTCGTCGTCGAGAACGTCGAGCGGAATATCGAGATGGGACTCACGCCGAAAGCGGCGAGTTACCGCGCGATGCAGGAAGTCAGTGGCCCGATCATCGCGATCGCGCTGACGCTCTGCGCGGTGTTCGTGCCGATCGCATTCATCAGCGGACTGACGGGCCAGTTCTACCGCCAGTTCTCGCTGACGATCGCGATCTCGACGGTGATCTCCGCGATCAACTCCCTGACCTTGTCACCGGCGCTCGCCGCACTGCTGCTGAAGGGGCACCACGAACCGAAGGATTGGCTGACGCGGGTGATGGACGCGCTGTTCGGCTGGTTCTTCCGTGCCTTCGACGCCGTGTTCCACCGCAGCGGTCGTGCCTATACCTGCGCGGTCGGCCGGCTGCTGCGCGTGAAGACGCTGGTGGTCCTCGTCTACGCCGGGCTCCTGTGGGTGACGTTCCAGGCCTTCCAGATGGTGCCGAGCGGCTTCATCCCGAGTCAGGACAAGCAATACCTGATCGGGTTCGCGCAACTGCCCGACGGTGCCTCGCTCGATCGCACCGAACAGGTCCTGCGCAAAATGACCGACATCGTGCTCGCGACCCCCGGCGTCGACAACGCCGTCGGTTTTCCGGGGCTGTCGATCAACGGTTTCATGAACGCGCCGAACGCGGCGCTGATGTTCGTCGGGCTCGACGACTTCGATATGCGGCACGATCCGGCGCTGTCCGGCCCGGCGCTCGCGCAGAGAGTCAACCAGCAGATGGGCGCCATCCAGGACGCCTTCATCGCCTTCTTCACGCCGCCGCCGGTCGACGGCCTCGGCGCCATCGGGGGTTTCAAACTCCAGCTCGAGGATCAGGCCGGGCTCGGCGACGAGGCGATGTACCAGGCGCTGCAAGGCGTGCTGATGCAGGCCTGGCAGACGCCGCAGCTCGCCGGTGTCTTCTCGAGCTATCAGATCAACGTGCCGCAGTTGAATGCCGCCATCGATCGCGAGAAGGCGAAGCAGATGGGGGTCGATCTCAACGAGCTGTTCGCGACGCTGCAGATCTATCTCGGCTCGCTGTACGTCAATGACTTCAACCGCTTCGGCAAGACGTATCGCGTCGTCGTCCAGGCCGATGCGAAATATCGCTCCGACGCCTCGGGCATCGCCCAGTTGAAGACCCGCAATGCCGCCGGCGAGATGGTCCCGCTCGGCGCCCTGCTCGACGTCGAACAGGCGTTCGGGCCCGATCGGGCGATCCGCTACAACGCGTTCCCGTCGGCCGACATCAACGGCGCGCCGGCGCCCGGGGTGAGCTCCGGGCAGGCGCGCCAGATCATGGAGAAGCTGCTGCACGAGCATCTGCCGCGCGGGATCTCGTTCGAATGGACCGAGCTGACCTACCAGGAAATCCTGGCCGGCAACACCGCCGTGCTCGTCTACCCGCTGTGCGCCCTGCTCGTGATGCTGGTGCTCGCGGCGCTCTACGAGAGCTTCCGCCTGCCGCTCGCGATCATTCTGATCGTCCCGATGTGCCTGCTGTTCGCGATCGCCGGCGTCTGGTACACGGGTGGCGACAAGAACATCTTCACGCAGATCGCACTGTTCGTGCTGATGGGACTCGCCTGCAAGAACGCGATCCTCATCGTCGAGTTCGCGCGCGAGCTCGAGATCCACGATCCGACGATCGGCCCCGTGAAAGCCGCTCTCGAGGCGTGCCGGTTGCGACTGCGGCCGATTCTGATGACCTCGATCGCGTTCATCATGGGCGTGCTGCCGCTCGTCCTCTCGAGTGGCGCCGGTGCCGAGATGCGGCACGCGATGGGTGTCGCGGTGTTCTCCGGCATGATCGGCGTGACGCTGTTCGGGCTGTTCCTGACGCCGGTGTTCTACGTGATTCTCGGCAAGCGGCCGAAGCCGCCGCCGGTGTCGCCCGCGCAGGAGGCCAGCGTATGAGCAAGCGTCGTCGTCTGTGCCGCGCG
>JADZCB010000371.1 GCA_020851775.1 Gammaproteobacteria bacterium | reverse complement strand
TCGACGACTGTTTCGCTGCGTTGAAGTGGGTGTGCGCGAATGCGGACGATCTCGGGGTCGATGCGGCGCGGATCGGCGTCATCGGCGACAGCGCCGGCGGCAATCTCGCCGCAGTCGTCGCGCAGCTCGCGCGCGACGCCGGGATCCCGCTCAAATGCCAGGTGCTGACCTATCCCGCCGTCGACGCGACTCTTGCGTCGCCGTCGATCAAGGAGAACGCGACGGCCCCGATCCTCGGCGAAAAGGAAATGGCCTGGTTCTACGATCATTACTTGAGCGGTGCGAACATCGGCACGCAAGACCCACGCGTCTCACCGCTCTTCGCGTCTTCGCTGACCAATCTGCCGCCCGCCTTCATCTCCACTGCGGAGTTCGATCCGCTGCGCGATGAAGGCGAGCAATACGCCGCAAAACTGCGCGCCGCCGGCGGCACGGTCGAATGCAAGCGCTACGTCGGCGTCTTCCACGGCTTCCTGCTGATGAGCAAGTTCATCCCTGAAGGCCGCCAACTGATCCAGGACCAGATAGCGTTCTTGACGCGCCATCTTTGAATTGAGTCGATATAGCTGCGCGTAAATCCGCTCCAGTCGAAGCTCGCGAGGCTGGGCGCCGGCGCCGGATGGCGCTGCGGCGACCGTGCGCGCACAGGACGTGCGCGCTCGAGCGATACAGGGACGTACTCGAGCGCGTCGACGCGGGGCTATCCGGCGCCGGCGCCCGGGGATGGCAACCACCCAGTGATCGATATTTGCGTTCTGGATTTCTTTTCCTTTCAATGCCGCAACCGCTCTGTTAGTCTGCGCACGCGGTCGATATTCCCAGTCCCCTGACCGCGGCCACTTCCGGCTTCTTCCTGCTCACTGATTTGCCTGCCCTGTGACTGGCGCCCGGCTTCGAGGCTCGCGGCGACAGGCTCAAATCGCATTTTCTCATTGGAGATTCATGTCTGACTTTGCTGCCCTCGGCCTGCCCGAGGACCTCGTACGCGCCGTGCACGAGCGCGGTTACACCACCCCGACGCCCGTCCAGCGTCAAGCCATTCCGGTCGTGCTCGAAGGGCGCGACGTGATTGCCGGCGCGCAGACCGGCACCGGCAAGACGGCGGCGTTCACGCTGCCGATGCTCGCGCTGCTGAAGCGCACACCGCCTGCGCCGCGCCGCCTGCCGCGGGCGCTGATCCTGACCCCAACGCGCGAACTCGCCGCGCAGGTCGAAGAATCCGTGCGCCACTATGGTCGCCACAGCGGCTTGCGCTCGCTCGTGATGTTCGGTGGTGTCGGCATCAATCCGCAGATCGAAGGTCTGAAGCGCGGCATCGACATCCTCGTCGCGACACCGGGTCGGCTGCTCGACCATCTCCAGCAGCGCACCGTCGATCTCTCGAAGATCGAGATGCTGGTGCTCGACGAAGCCGACCGCATGCTCGACATGGGCTTCATCCGCGACATCCGGCGCGTGCTCGCGGTGCTGCCGAAGCAGCGCCAGAATCTGCTGTTCTCGGCGACCTTTCCGTCCGAGATCAAGGAACTCGCGGCGAGCCTGCTCGATGACCCGGCAGAAGTCGAGATCGCGCGCCAGGGCACGACTGCGGCTCAGATCGCGCAGGAAGTCGTGCTCGTCGATCGCAATCGCAAGAAGGAATTGCTGGTGCACCTGTTCGAGACGCGGCGCTGGACCCAGGCGCTGGTGTTCACACGCACCAAGCACCTCGCAAACCGGCTCGCCGAACACCTCGACAAGCACGGCATCTCCGCGCTCGCGATCCACGGCAACAAGAGCCAGACGGCGCGCACGCGGGCGCTGACCGAGTTCAAGAGCGGAAGACTGCAGGCGCTCGTCGCCACCGACATCGCGGCGCGCGGCATCGATATCAACGAGCTGCCGCAGGTCGTGAATTTCGAGCTGCCGATGGTCGCCGAAGACTACGTGCACCGCATCGGCCGCACGGCGCGCGCGGGCGCGACGGGCTCGGCATGCTCGCTCGTGTGCGTCGACGAGCATCGGTTGCTCGACGCAATCGAACGACTCACCCGCCAGCGTTTCGAACGCCAGGTCGTCGCCGGCTATGCACCCGATCCGAACCAGCGTCCGGAGCCGATCGAAACCGGTCGCGGTCAGCGCGGCGGTGGTCGCGGGGCGCAAGGCCAGTCACAGGGCCATGCGCATCAACACCAGCGGAACGCGGTCGACGGCAACCGCCGCCAACCGCAGGGCACCGGCAATCCTGGCGGCAACCGCCGGCCCGCGCACGCCAATGGTTCACGCTCGAGGCAGCGCGCGGGCTGAACGACGGCGCTTGCGCACCGCACGACGTGGCGCTGATTTGCCATGCACCGGTGCGAAACGGAAATATTCCCGCTCTTGGTGCCGCCGCCGAATTGAAACGTGGCGGCGGCGGGTCCACGCTTCCAATGTCTCAAAATGGCGCCGGCCATGAAGGCACGGCGTCGCGCCGCGGTGGTCGTGCGCCGGCCGCAGCGCCATCCAGGGACGGGTCGCGGGATTCATTACGACTGCATCCGGGAGGCGACCATGCGCTTGTTTTCACTCCTGCCGGCCGCCCTGCGCGCGGCCCCACTGCTGCTGTTCGCCGTCCTGTGCGCCGGTCAGGCCCGGGCCGCGACCATCATCGGCTTCGACACCGATGCGGCCGGCTGGACGGGCCTCGCCTGCCCGAACCCCGGCGTCTGCGCGCTCGGCAGTACGTCGCTGGCAATCGAATACCTCGCTGCCGGCGGCAACCCTGGCGGCTACATCCGCACCCAGGATCCGAGTTCGAGCACCGCGGGGCGTGTGGCGCCACCGGATGCCTTCGCGAACCTGCTGACCGAGGGATTGCTGCTGTCGTTCGATGCCCGCGTCGAGCGCAACGGTGGCGACGGCATTTACGACGCCGCACTCGCCCCGCTGGTGACGATCGAGACCGCAGCCGGCACGCTGGTCTACGCCACCGGCGATCTGCCGACGATCGACGGTGGCTGGAAGCACTACACGGTCCCGCTGTTCGACGATCCCGTCTGGCAGCTCGTGACGACGTCGGTGCGCGGACTCGCACCTGGTGAATTCACCACGTTGTTTGCGACCCGCACGCGGCTGACGCTGATTTCCGAGTGGCTGAACGACACCGCGGATCTCGACACCGGCGGACTCGACAACATCGCGCTGGCGGCCGTACCACTGCCCGGCGCGCTGCCGCTGCTCGCCTCTGCCGTGCTCGCGGCAGGCCTGCAGCGCCGCCGCGCGCGGCACGCCGTCGCGGCGTAACCCCGACCGGCAGTCTGTGGGGCGCTGGCGCCCGGGCAGCGGGGCCGGGTCCGCGCCGTCATTCGGCTTTCGTGATCACCGCGAGCTTGTCGATGCCGGCACGCTCGATGATTGCCATCACCTTCGCGACGGTCCCGTAGCGGGCTGCGTCGTCGGCCTCCAGAAACAGCGTCAGCCCGGGGTCCCGGGCCTTCTGACCACGCAGCTCGTTTTCGAGCACCTCGAGGGCGGTTTCGCGCTTGTCGAGATAAATCTTCCCGGCGGGATCGACGCTGACGGTGAGAGCGTCCGGATCGTCCGGCGCGGTGGTCTCGGCCGTCTCGGGCAGGTTGACCTTGATCGCATTCGTCAGCAACGGCGCCGTGACGATGAAGACCACGAGCAGGACGAGCATCACGTCGACGAGCGGCGTGACGTTGATTTCGCTCATCGCCTCGCTGTTGTCGCTCGAATTGAAGGCCATCAGGACTGACCTCCATTCGTCGGGCGTTCGAGTCGCCATGCCGTCATCACTGCGAGATTGACGAAATCCGTCGCGAAGTCGTCGAGATCGGCACAGAGGCTTTTCGTTCGCCGCAGGAAAAAGTTGTAGGCCAGCACTGCCGGCACCGCGACCGCGATGCCGATCGCCGTGGCGATCAGGGCGTCACCAATCGGGCCGGCGACGACGTCGAGACTCGCCGAGCCCGCCTTCGTGATGTCCTTCAGCGCATGCATGATGCCCCACACCGTCCCGAACAGGCCGACGAAAGGCGCCGTGCTGCCGATGCTCGCGAGGATCGTCAGCCCGCTTTCGAGCGAACGTCGCTCGCGCTGCAGTTGCTGGCGCAGACAACGCTCCAGCAGATCGCGGCGATCACCAGCATGCTCGAGATCCTGCGCGTCGCCGCCCGCCGGCCGCAGCGCGTCGAAGCCGCGGGCAGCGAGGCGGGCCGCCGGTCCGTCACCGCTTTCGATGGCGGCCGCGGCGACGAGGCTCGGCGCCGCCCAGAACGACTTCGCATAACGGCGGTTCGACGCCGCGGCATGCAGGTTCTGCCACAGTTTCAGCAGCACCACGGTCCACGTCGCGATCGAGAACGCAATCAACACATAGAGCGTCCACGTGACGATTTGATCGTTCGATAGGGCGGTGTTCACGGTCGTTTCCTTCAGTCTCTCAATTTGAACGTGATGCGGATCGTGTGCTGCGCGGTCACCGGCACGCCATCGCGCGTCGCCGGCTTGAACGGTCGTCGCTTCACGGCGCGAATCGCTTCTTCGTCGAGCACGCTGCGGCCGCTCGACTCGGCGACGTCGACGTTGGCGACCTTGCCGTCGGTGTCGACGTCGAAACGGACGACGACGGTGCCCTCCCAGCCCCGACGCCG
>JADZCB010000370.1 GCA_020851775.1 Gammaproteobacteria bacterium | reverse complement strand
TCGCGGTGTGGGGCGGCTTGCAGGCACGCTCGACACCCGTCGACGCCCTGCCCGATCTGTCCGATGTGCAGGTCATCCTGCGCACGACCTATCCGGGACAGGCGCCGCGGATCGTCGAAGATCAGGTGACGTATCCGCTGGCGAACACGATGCTCTCGGTGCCGGGCGCGCGCACGGTGCGTGGCTACTCGTTCTTCGGCGACTCGTTCGTCTACGTGCTGTTCGAGGACGGGACCGATCTCTACTGGGCGCGCTCGCGAGTGCTGGAATATCTCAACCAGTTGCAGGGTCGCCTGCCGCCCGCAGCGCGGCCGGAGCTCGGCCCGGATGCGACAGGTGTCGGCTGGATCTTCCAATACGCGCTGGTCGACCGCAGCGGCCGCCACGATCTCGGCGAACTGCGCAGCCTGCAGGACTGGTTCCTCCGTTTCGAACTGAAGAGCCTGCCCGGCGTCGCCGAGGTGGCGACGATCGGCGGCATGGTCAAGCAATACCAGGTAATCCCCGATCCGGTGAAGCTCGCGGCGTACGGCATCACGGTCGCGGACGTGATCGACGCCGTGCGCGGCGCCAATCGGGAAACCGGCGGCGCCGTGCTCGAAATCGCCGAGACGGAGTTCATGGTGCGCGCGAGTGGCTACCTGAAGACGTTGGCGGACTTCCGGGCGATACCGCTGCGCGTCGGTGCCAACGGGGTAGCCGTGCGTGTCGCGGACGTTGCCGAGGTTCGCACCGGTCCGGAAATGCGGCGTGGCATCGCTGAACTCGACGGCGAGGGCGAAACGGTCGGCGGCGTCGTGATCCTGCGCAGCGGCAAGAATGCACGCGAGACGATTGCAGCGGTCAAGAAGCGCCTGGCGACGCTGCGTGACAGTCTGCCGGACGGAGTCGACATCGTGACGACATACGATCGCAGTCAACTCATCGAGCGTGCGATCCACCATGTGACGACGAAGATCGCCGAGGAATTCATCGTCGTCGCAATCGTCTGCGTCCTGTTCCTCGGGCATCTGCGATCCGCGCTCGTCGCACTCGTGTCCCTTCCGATCGGCATCATCGCGGCCCTGATGGTGATGCGCCATCAGGGCGTCAACGCCGACATCATGTCGCTCGGCGGCATCGCGATCGCGATCGGCGCGATGCTCGACGCGGCGATCGTGATGATCGAAAACGGCCACAAGCACCTCGAAGCATGGCAGCACGCGCACCCGCACGCCCGCATCGACACCGAAACGCGCTGGCGGGTGCTCGGTGACGCCGCCGTCGAGGTCGGCCCTGCCCTCTTCTTCTCGTTGCTGGTGATCACGCTGTCGTTCGTGCCGGTATTCACCCTGCAGGCGCAGGAAGGCCGGCTGTTCGGGCCGCTGGCACTGACCAAGACCTATGCGATGGCCGCGGCCGCCGGCATGGCGATCACATTGATCCCCGTGCTGATGGGCTACTGGTTGCGCGGCAAAATCCCCGACGAGCAGCGCAACCCGCTGAACCGGGCGCTCATCCGATGCTATGCGCCGCTGCTCGAACGTGCGCTGGCGTACCCGACACTCGTGCTGGTGATCGCGCTGTTGGTCCTGCTCAGTACCGCCTGGCCGTTACAACGCCTGGGTGGTGAATTCATGCCGCCGCTGGACGAGGGCGATCTGCTGTACATGCCGTCCGCGCTGCCCGGTCTGTCGGCGGCGAAGGCACGCCATTTGCTGCAGATCACCGACCGCATGATACGCACGGTGCCCGAGGTCGATACCGTGTTCGGCAAGGCGGGGCGCGCGGAAAGCGCGACCGATCCCGCGCCACTGGAGATGTTCGAGACGACGATCCGCTTCAAGCCCCGCGCGCAATGGCGGCCGGGCATGACACCCGAGAAACTCGTCGAAGCGCTCGATCGGGCCGTGCAGGTGCCGGGACTGTCGAACGTCTGGGTGCCGCCGGTGCGCAATCGTATCGACATGCTCGCCACCGGCATCAAGAGCCCCATCGGGGTGAAGGTGTCAGGCGACGATCCCCTCCGCATCGCGCGGGTGGCGCGCCGGATAGAAAGCGCGGCCAAGGATGTGCCGGGCGTGGCATCCGCGTTCGCGGAACGACTCGCCGACGGACGCTATGTCGACATCGAGATCGATCGGCTGGCGGCCGCGCGCTACGGCCTCAATATCGTCGACGTACAGACGTTCGTCGCCTCCGCCATCGGTGGTGAGAACGTTGGCGAAGTGATCGATGGCCGCGCGCGCTACCCGATCAACGTGCGGTACCCGCGTGAACTGCGCGACTCGGTCGATGATCTGCGCACGCTCCCGGTCCTGACCCCGCGTGGGGAGCGGATCACACTCGGCGACGTCGCGACGCTGCGCGTCGCGTCAGGCCCGTCGATGCTGAGAAGCGAAAACGCGCGATTGTCCGACTGGGTCTATATCGACGTACGCGGCCGCGACGTGTTGTCGGTCGCCCGTGATCTGCAGGCGGCGATCGCGCGTGACGTCGTACTCGAACCCGGTGTCAGCGTCGCCTATTCCGGCCAGTTCGAGTATTTCGAACGCGCGGTCGCGCGCCTGAAACTCGTCGTGCCGGCGACACTCGCGATCATTTTCCTGCTGCTCCACATCACCTTCAGACGTGCCGACGCAGCGCTGTTGATCATCGGCACGCTGCCGTTCGCACTGACCGGCGGGGTATGGTTCCTGTATCTCGCGGGCCACCATCTGTCGGTGGCGAGTGCCGTCGGTTTCATCGCGCTCGCCGGCGTCGCCGCGGAATTCGGTGTGGTGATGGTGTTGTATCTCGATCACGCCGTCGCCGCGGCGCTGCGCCGCGCTTCAACCGCCGCGGATCACGTGACGCTCGATGCGGCGGTCATGCAAGGCGCCTCGATGCGCGTACGGCCGAAGGCGATGACGGTCGCCGTGATTCTGGGCGGCCTCGTGCCGCTCCTGCTCGGCACGGGCACCGGCGCCGAAATCATGAGCCGCATCGCCGCCCCGATGGTCGGCGGCATGCTCACCGCGCCGTTGATGT
>JADZCB010000369.1 GCA_020851775.1 Gammaproteobacteria bacterium | reverse complement strand
GATGCAGGTGCCGGTCGACGACGCGTTCAAGGTTCAGTGAGGCCGGCGGTCGCGCCTTTTTCACGGCAACCTGCACGCTGATCAGTCGAAGTCTTGCCACTGAGCAACACAGAGGGGATGCGAGGGTCGGTTGCGTGCCCTGAGACCGCGAAGCGAACCCGGATCTCGATGTCGCCGAAACACCCGAGCCCGGCTGCGCGCTGCGCAATCCGCCGGGGTTGCGAGAGATCGCTTTCAATCTCCTTTACCCTCGGTGTTCTCGGTGACCAAGAAAGGCTCGCGCCACTTTTGCGATCTGCGATCAGAGTCACGCCTCCGTGCGCGCCGTAGTGCCCATTCCGGAATCGGTGCACGTATCCGGGCGACAAATCTCGACGAGGCCTCGCTTCCCCGTTCAGTCCGTCACCGGGCCTTTGCTATAGTCGCGGTGGGGATGGACACAGCGAGGGGGCCGACGCGATGACGATGACCGTGTACGAGACGGAAGACGCGCTGCGCGCGCTGATGGGGCAGCCGATGGACCTCGCCGTGCGCAAAGCGCTTCCCGCGCTCGACAAGTACTGTCGAGCCTACATCGAGCGCTCGCCGTTCCTGAGTCTCGGCACCTCTGATGCGCAGGGCCGGCCGGACGTCTCGCCGCGTGGCGACCGGCCCGGCTTCGTGCTGGTGCTCGACGACACGCACCTGTTCATCCCCGAGCGGCCGGGCAATGCCCGCTACGACTCCCTGACGAATCTCCTGTCGAATCCGCGTGTGGGCCTGCTGTTCCTCGTGCCCGGCTACGACGACTCGCTGCGCGTCAACGGCCGCGCACGGCTGATCAGCGAGCCGGCGCTGCTCGAGCGCTGCGCCGTCGACGGCAAGATGCCGAAGCTCGGCATCGAGGTGACCGTCGAGGAAGCCTACCTGCACTGCGGGAAAGCTCTCAGGCGCTCGCGGTTGTGGGAGGCGTCGCTGCAGCGCGATCGCGCCGAACTGCCGACACTCGGCAGGATGATTCTCGAACAGACGGCAGCGGCCGACAGCGCGCCGAGCGCCGACGTCGTCCGCCACGTCGACGAGTTGATCGAAGAGAACTACCGCACCTCGCTGTTCTGACACGCCGTCACGTTCCGTGAGTTTCGCCAATCTTCCGGTGTTCGAGGCCGCCATCCCCGGCCTGCCAGTCGCGGCCTGCGGTGATCTCGAGCGGATCGTTGCCGACACGACCAATGTCGCGCTGTTCTTCGCCGTCGAAGAATTGTGCCTCGTCTACGTCAACGCCGCGTTCCGGCGCATCACCGGACTGACCGCCGACGCCGGCGTCGGACGCGCGTGGATGGCGCTGCTGCACGAAGACGATGCGCAGGCGACCTGCGCGACCTATCGCGTGGCCTACGCCGGTCACGCGCGCTTCACCGCCGAATACCGGCTGCGCCGGCACGACGGCGAGTTTCGCTGGATGCGCACCTACGGCGTGCCCCACGTCGATGCCGACGGCGTATTCCACGGCATGGTCTGCTGTTTTCTCGACATCACCGATCTCAGGCTCGCGCGCGAGCGCGAAGCGGCGATGCTCGAGCGTTTCACACTCGCAATCGCCGGCTCCAGCGAAGGCATTTTCGACTGGCCGGATCTGAGCCAGCCGACGTTCTGGGCATCGGCGCGGGCGCTCGAGCTGATCGGGTACAGCGAGAACGAGATCGAATCGACGCGTGACACGCTGCTCGGGCTCACCCACGAAGCCGATCGCGAGCGTGTCGACGCCGCGTTGACCGCCTCGGCGCTGCACGGCAGAGACATGGACATCGAATTCCGGTTGTGCCGGCGCGACGGCCATTTCAACTGGTTCCACGTGCGCGCGGCCTGCGTCGCCAATGCGACCACCGGCGGGCGACGTCTGGTCGGTTCGCTGCAGGACATCGATGCGCGCGTCACGGCGCTGACGAAGATCCAGCGTCTGCAGGATCGCTTCCGCAGCGCGATCGACGCCTCGACCAGCGGACTCTGGGACTGGGAGCTGCCGGAGCGGCGCGTGTGGTTCTCGCCGAGCGTGAAGAACCTGGTCGGCTACCTGCCGGATGCCGACGTGCGGATGGACTACGCGACGTACGCCGAGCACGTGCATCCGGACGATCGCCTGCGCATCGATCGCGCGATCGTGCGTCATTTCAAGACGCGCGAGCCGTTCGACATCGAATACCGTCTGCGCCATCGCATCGGCGGTTACCGCTGGTACCGTTCGCGTGGCATCGCGCAGTGGGACGACGATGGCCGCGCGACCCGCATGTCGGGCTCGGTGAGCGACGTCCACGAACGCAAGGAAGCCGAGCTCGCGCTGCGTGCCGAGCGCGAGAAGGCCCTGGTGACGCTGACGTCGATCGGCGACGCGGTGGTGACGACCGATGCGACGGGCCGCATCGAGATGCTGAATTCGGCCGCCGAGAAACTGCTGAGAACCAGGCGCAAGGAGGCCGCCGGCAAGCCGCTGAACGAAGTCGTACGTATCGTTCTCCAGCGCACGCGCCAGCCGATCGTCGATCCGGTCGAGCTGTGCATGCAGCGCGGGCGCGTCAGTTCACGCGGGGACTCGCTCTTGATCGCCGCCGACGGCAGCGAATACGCGATCGAATACACGGCGACACCAATCCGCAACGACGAAGGCCAGGTGTGGGGCGCGGTACTGGTGCTGCGCAACGTCACGCAGGAACGTCGTCTGCAACAGGAGATGAGCTACCAGGCGACGCATGACGGCCTGACCGGACTCGTCAACCGCGTCGAATTCGAGCGACGTCTGACGCGCGTCATCCGTCACGCGGCGGCGACGGGTGGCACGCACGCGCTGTGCTACCTCGATCTCGATCAGTTCAAGGTGATCAATGACACCTGTGGTCACGGCGCGGGCGACGAACTGCTGAGACAGATCGCGCTCGTGCTGCGTGACACGGTGCGCAAGCGCGACACCGTCGCCCGCCTCGGCGGCGACGAGTTCGGCATCCTGATGGAGCACTGCAGTCTGCAGCAGGCGACGCGCGTGGCGTCCAGCGTGCGCGAGCGCATCGCCGATTACCGCTTCCGCTGGGAGCGGCACGTGTTCGGGGTCGGCGCGAGCATCGGGCTCGTGATCATCGACGAAACGAGCGAGCAGATGGCCGATGTCATGCGTCACGTCGATGCGGCCTGCTATCTCGCGAAGGAGCAGGGGCGCAACCGGGTCCACGTCTACGATCCGGGTGACGAGACGATGGAGCGGCGCCGGGGCGAAATCCAATGGGTCTCGCGCATCAACAATGCGCTGCTCGAGAGCCGCTTCGTTCTCTATGTGCAGCCGGCGATTCCGCTGCAGAACCCGCACGCGCCGCGCTATCTCGAAGTGCTGCTGCGTTTCCGCGACGGCAGGGTGCTGCGGTCGCCGGCGGAGTTCCTGCCCGCCGCCGAGCGCTACAGCCTGTCGCCGAAGATCGATGCCTGGGTCCTGACCGCGCTGTTCGATCACTACGCGCGCGACCCGGCGCTGTTCCGGCGCGACACGCTGTTCGCGGTGAATCTCTCTGCGCTCTCGCTGTGCGACGAATCGTTCCTCGGCTTCCTCGACGCGGCGTTGGCGCGCTCGGCCTTCCCGGCCGATCTGCTGTGCTTCGAGATCACGGAAACGGCGGCGATCGGCAACCTGTCGCGTGCCGTGCAGTTTTTCAACGCGATGCGCGCGCGCGGTTGCCGTTTTGCGCTCGACGACTTCGGCAGCGGGCTGTCCTCGTTCGGCTACCTGCGCACGCTGCCGGTCGATTTCCTGAAAATCGACGGCCTGTTCGTGCGCGACTGTGTCGAGGATCCGATCGATTTCGCGATGGTGAAGTCGATCAACGACATCGGCCACGTGATGGGCATCAAGACCGTCGCCGAGTTCGCCGAGAACGCGGCGATCGAAGCGAAGATGCGCGACCTCGGCATCGACTACGCGCAGGGCTACGGGATCAGCGAGCCGCTGCCGCTGCTGCGCTACCTGACCGCCGACCGCGACGTCGTGCCGGGCGCGCGCTGAGGCGGCGCGCCGCGGCGCCGACACGAGACAAAGGCGCCGACATCGTGTGAGATAGCGGCTCGCCGTACCGTGCCGCCGACGACATGAACGAGACCGCCCAAGCGCTGCTGCGGCAGCTTCCCGCGATCGACGAGCTGCTGCGTGACGAACGCGGTGCCGCGTTGTGCGCGGGCCACGGCCGCGAGCTGACGACGCAGGTGCTGCGCGAAGTCGTGGGGGCGGCGCGCGAGCATCTGCTTGCAACTGGCGCGGCAGCTTCGCAGCTCGCGCCTGCGGTTCTCCTCGCCGCCGCGCACCATCGCCTCGTCGCGCTCGCCACCTGTTCGCCGCGGCGCGTGTTCAATCTGACCGGCACCGTGCTGCACACCAATCTCGGCCGCGCGCCGCTGCCTGCCGCCGCCATCGAGGCGGTCACGGCTGCCGCCGGGGCCTGCGATCTCGAGTACGACGTCGACGGCGGCCGCCGCGGCGATCGCGACGCGCATGTCGAGGACTGGATCCGGCGCCTGACGGGCGCCGAAGCCGCGACGGTCGTCAACAACAATGCGGCGGCCGTGCTGTTGCTGTTGAACACCTTCGCGCGCGCGAAAGACGTGCTGGTCTCGCGCGGCGAGCTGGTCGAAATCGGTGGCGCCTTCCGCGTGCCGGACGTCATGGCGCGGGCCGGCGCGAAGCTCGTCGAAGTCGGCACCACCAATCGCACGCATCGCGCGGACTTCGAACAGGCGATCGGACCGCGCACTGCGCTGCTGATGAAGGTGCATACGAGCAACTACGCGATCCACGGCTTCACTGCCGCCGTCCCGGCAGCCGAACTCGCGGCGCTCGCGCATGCGCACGGCCTGCCGTTCGTCGTCGATCTCGGCAGTGGCACGCTGCTCGATCTGACGCGCTTCGGACTGCCGCACGAACCGACGGTCGCCGAGGCGATCGCCGCGGGGGCCGATCTCGTCACGTTCAGCGGTGACAAACTGCTCGGCGGGCCGCAGGCCGGCATCATCGCCGGCAAGGCCGCGCTGGTGCAGCGCCTGAAACGCAATCCGATGAAGCGCGCGTTGCGCATCGACAAGCTCACGCTCGCCGCCCTCGGCGCGGTGCTGCGGCTGCAGGGCGACCCCGAGCGCGCGCGACGGGAGCTGCCGACGCTGCGACTGCTGACGCGGGCGGCGGACGACATCCTGGCCGCGGCACGGCGTGTCTTGCCGGCCGTCGTGGCAGCGGTCGCGGCGACGGCGGACGTCGAGATCGTCGCGTGCGCGAGCCAGATCGGCAGCGGTGCGCTGCCGGTCGACCTGCTCGCGAGTCACGCGCTGCGCCTCGTGCCGCGCACGGCAGGCAGCCAGGCGCCGGCCCGGCTCGCCAGCGCGTTCCGTGCGCTGCCGGTGCCGGTCATCGGCCGGATCGCCGATGGCGCACTGTTGTTCGATCTGCGCTGTCTCGACGACGAGGAGACGTTCCTGCGTCAGCTCGAACACTTGCGCGTACGCGGTGCACGCCGATGATCGTCGCGACCGCCGGTCACGTCGATCACGGCAAGACGACGCTGGTGAAGACGCTGACCGGCGTCGACACCGATCGACTGCCGGAAGAAAAGGCGCGCGGCATGAGCATCGAGCTCGGCTATGCGTTCCATGATCTCGGCGATGGCAGCCCGACCGGTTTCATCGACGTGCCGGGCCATGAGCGCTTCGTGCGTACGATGGTCGCGGGCGTCGCAGGCACGGACGTCGTGCTGTTCGTCGTCGCCGCCGACGACGGCCCGATGCCGCAGACGGCGGAACATCTCGCGATTCTCGATTTGCTCGGGATCACGCACGGCATCGTCGCGCTGTCGAAGTGCGATCGCGTCGACGCCGGGCGCGTCGACGCGGTGACGGCGGCGCTGCGCGAGCTTCTCGCCGGCACCACGCTCGAAGACTGTCCGATCGTGCCGGTCTCCGCGCAGACGGGGCAGGGTGTCGACGCCCTGCGCAGCGCGCTGCTCGCGATCGGGCGCGCGCTGCCGTCGCGTGCGCACGGCGGCAATTTCCGCCTCGCCGTCGATCGCAGCTTCGTGCTGAAGGGTGTCGGTCGCATCGTCACCGGCACGGTGTTCTCCGGCAGCACGCGCGTCGGCGATACGCTGCATGTCGTCCCGGGCGATGTCGAACTGCGCGTGCGCGGCATCCATACGCAGAACGAAGTCGCCGCGACGGCGACGAGCGGGCAGCGGTGTGCACTCAACGTCAGCGCCGTCGCGCGCAGCGAGGCCGATATCGCGCGCGGGACGTGGGTCGTCGCCGCCGGCGCGGCGTTCGCGACCGAGCGTCTCGATGCCGAGTTGACGCGCCTGCCGGGCGATGCGACCGCCCTGCGCAGTCGCACGGTCGTGCACCTGCATCTCGGCGCGGCGCATGCGCTCGGTCGGGTGCGTGCGCTCGACGACGGGCCGCTCGTGCCGGGCGCGCCAGCGCGCGTCGAGTTGAGGCTCGAGACGCCGCTGCATGCCGTGCGCGGCGATCGCTTCGTACTGCGCGATCCCGCCGGGCAGCGGACGATCGGCGGCGGCGTCGTCATCAATCCGTTGCCGGACGAGTCGCGCCGTCGCCGCGTGGACCGCTCGTGTGCCTTCGACGCGTGGTCCCAGCCGGCACCCGAGGACGCGCTCGCCGCGTTGCTGCGCGCGAGTCCCGAGGGCGTCGATCTCGCGCGCTGGGTGCAGGCCCTGAATCTCGACGCGACGCAGGCCGAGGCCGTGCTCGCGCGCGTGCCGCTGGTGCGCTACGGGACGGCGCCAGCCGTGCGCGGCGTCGATCCCGCGCGCTGGCAGACGCTGCTCGAGGCGACGACGGCGGCGTTGCGGATGTTGCATGAGGAGATGCCGGCGCGCGAAGGCCACGGTCGTGCCGAACTGCGCGCGGCGTGCGCGAAGGTGCTCGGCACGGCACTGCCGGCAACACTGTTCCGCGTGGTGCTCGACGCCGCGATCGCCGCAGGGTCGATCGCACGCTGTGACGCGCTGCACCGGCTGCCGGACCACGTCGCGCGCAGGGATCCGGCCGACGAGCGCATGTGGCTGCGGCTGCGTCCGCTGTTCGACGTGGCGGACGAGGCGGTCCCGGTCGTCGTGCACCTCGCCGCGGCGCTGAATGTGACGCTTCCCGTGCTCGAGGCCTTTCTCGCGAAGTTCGCTCGTCAGGGCCTGCTCGTGCGCGTCAGTGCGAAACGCTATTTCCTGCCGGCGATGATCGAGCGTCTCGCCCAGCTCGCCGTCGATCTCGCCGACGAACATCCGGACGGCCGCTTCGGCGCCGCCGAATTCCGCGATCGCAGCGGCGTCGGGCGCAATGCCGTCATCGATATTCTCGAACACTTCGACCGACTCGGTCTCACGCGCCGCGAAGGCAACCATCGCCGCGTGCTGTCCCGGGCCCGCTGAACGACGCGTGAGACGCGCGTGGGCTTTTGTTAAGCTCGCACGCGGAAGAGTGTCGTCACCCGGTGGGGCGCCCGGACTTCAAATCCGGTGAGACGCGCAAGCGCGTCTGGTGGGTTCGACTCCCACCTCTTTCGCCACCCTCGTAGTTCCCGTCTGCTGCCCTGGCGCGGCGACGGACGTCAGCACCGCCTTCCCGACCTCCCTCGATTTCTCCGGCGAGGCCTCAGGCCTGCGCATGACCGCGCTGACGGTGTAGCGGGTGCCTGTGCCGGCAGCGCGATGCCGCGTGCAGCGCGTCACGCACCATCGCGCAGCGTCGCGGCGATGAGCGTCGCGAGCGCCTCGCCGCGCGCGCCCGTATCCCGCAGGCCCGCGACGACGCCTTCGCGATCGGTCGCGCTGCGGTTCTGGCCGAGTTTCCACTTCCCTTCACTGCGCGCGATCGGGAGTTCCAGACCGACGATCGCGCGCCGCATCTGAGCGACGAAGTCGGCAGGCGCATCGTCGACGGCCCAGGGTTCGGCTTGCGTGCTTTCGTGGCGTCGCGTCATGTCTTCGGTGTGTCGTTGCAGCCAGTCGGCCTCGTCGACGAGTCGCGGTCGGCCCCAGACGTGCACGGCGACGTAGTTCCACGTCGGCACCACCTTGCCGTGCTCGCGCTTCGCGGCGTACCAGCCGGGCGAGACGTAATGATCGGGGCCCGTGAAGACCACGAGGCAGTCGTCGATGGCCGCGAGTTCGGCGAGTTGCGGATTGGCGCGCGCGAGATGGGCGCGCAGGACGCCGCGTTCGCCTTCGTCGGCATAGAGCACGAAGGGCACGTGGTTCGCGAGCAGGCCGGCGGGTCCCGCGGTGACGAGCGTCCCCAGCGGATGATCGCGGATCAGGCCATGCTGGACGTCGAGCCGATCTTCGCGGAAATGGGCGGGTAGATACATCGCAGGCACCGGGGTCGAAAACGCGCCCGACTCTAGCAGGCCGCCGTGGCGAAGACAGCCGGCGCTGCACGCGGCCGCCAGAGTGGGGCGACTCCTTCAGCCGGCGGCAGTGGCGGGGTGCGTCGTGCGGCGCGTGCCACGGCGCCGACGCACGTGCGCGATCATGCCGCGCGCGAGTTCCTCCTCACCCAGGAACACGGTACCGCCGGTGTCCTGCCTGAGCAGCTCGGCTTCCGTGTCGTTGTGCGAGCGGATGACGACTTCGATCGCCGGGTTCAGCGTGCGCGCGATCGACACCAGACGTCGCACGTCGACGGTATCGGGGATGGCGACGACCAGCATCGCCGCGCGCGCGACGTGGGCCTGGATCAGGACGTCTGCCGTCGCGACGTCGCCGCTGACGGCAGGCAGGCCTCGCGCGCGCAGCCGCTCGACGAGTTCGCGGTTGCCCTCGGCAGTCACGAATGGAATGCCGTCGGCTTCGAGCGCGTCGCCGATGCGGCGGCCAACCCGACCGTAGCCGACGAGCAGCACATGACCGGTCAACAGCGACTCGTCGGTGTTCGCCGGCAGTTGGGCAAAGGGATCCGTGCGACGTTCGAACCAGGCGTTCGACGGCAGGCGTTCGCGCAGCCACTGCTGCACGGGGCCCAATGCCGTGAACAGCGCCGCGTTCAGCGCAATCGACACCAGCGCCGCGGCCAGCACCAGGTCCTGGCCCGCTTCCGGCAGCATGTCGAGGGCGACGCCGAGGCCGGCGAGGATGAAGGAGAACTCGCCGATTTGCGCGAGGGCCGCGCCGACGGTCAACGCCGTGCCGAGCGGATAGCGGAACGCGAGCACCAGCGCCATCGCCGCGAGCGTCTTGCCGATGACGACGATGCCGACGACGATGACGAGGCGCAGCGGGTCCTCCCAGACGGTCGCCGGGTCGAACAGCATCCCGACCGAAACGAAGAAGAGCACCGCGAAGGCATCGCGCAGCGGCAGCGTCTCGTCCGCAGCACGATGACTGAATTCGGATTCGCGCAGCATCATGCCGGCGAAGAACGCGCCGAGCGCGAACGACACGTCGAACAGCTTCGCCGCGCCGAAGGCGACGCCGACCGCCGCCGCGACGACGCACAGCGTGAAGAGCTCGCGTGACCCCGTGCGGGCGACCCACCACAGGATCTTCGGCAGTGCGCGCTTGCCGATGATGAGCATGATGGCGATGAAGCCGCCGATCTTGGCGAGCGTGACCCCGAACGTGATCGCCAGCGCAGCGGGCTCCACGCCGGCGGTGGCCATGCCGGCGAAGGCCGGCAGCAGCACCAGCACGAGCACCATCACGAGATCTTCGACGACGAGCCAGCCGACCGCGATGCGGCCGTTGACGGACTCGAGCAGATCGCGTGCCTCGAGTGCGCGCAGCAGGACCACCGTGCTCGCGCACGACAGGCACAGGCCGAAGACGAGCGCCGCGGGCAGCGGCCATCCCCACAGCGTCGCGGCCGCCGCCCCGAGCACGACGGCGACGCCGATCTGCACGATCGCGCCCGGGACGGCGATGCGCCGGACATCGGCGAGATCGGCGAGCGAGAAATGCAGCCCCACGCCGAACATCAGCAGCATCACGCCGATCTCGGCGAGCTGACCGGCGAGCGACATGTCGCCGACGAAACCCGGTGTCGCCGGACCGACCGCGATGCCGGCGAGCAGGTAACCGACGATCGGCGGCAGCCGCAGACGCGCGGCGAGCAGACCGAACAGCAGCGCGAGACAGTAGCCGGCGGCGATGAGCGCGATCAGTGAGACGTCGTGCGGCATGCAGTCTTTCCGTACACAGAGATCACTGTACAAAAGCGCTGAACAAGCCCGTCGTGGACTTGTTCGGAATCGCCGAGCCCGAAACACGTTCGGGCTCGTCTGCGCGAATCAGGTATCTGCACCCCCAATTTCGCGCGCGGACCAGGCCTGCTCCGCGGACGCTGCCCGCGCAGCGTTGGCTCAGATGCCGAAGAAATCGAAGAACCGGATGTTCGGCGGCCCGTCCATCATCGACCCGAACACTTCCATGTCGCCGCGCTCACCGCGCCAGGCGAGATACCGTTCGTAATGTCCGCGGGTTTCCCATTGTTCGACGATCAGGATGTTGGCCGGATCGTCCTGGTTCTGGACGCAATGGAGGGTCACGCAGCCCGCGAAGCCGCGGGTGTCGGGCAGCACGCTGCGCAACCAGTCACGAACCTTGTCGATGCAGCCGGGCCGGGCGCGGAACTCGAGAATCACCTGTGTGGTCATGCGCAATCACTCCTGCGGGAAAACGGAAGCCGCACTGTAACAGGTCGTTACCTGGCAGCGTGGATGGAGTGCCGCAGGCTGACGGTGTGGTCAGGGCGCGCATTCGTCCGTGCACCGGGAGCGCGCAATCCGGGCGCTCATGCCGGCATCAGCGGCTCGAACAAGTGGGCGAGTGTATGGTCATCGAGCAGCGGTCCGTCGTCACCGCCGCCTTCGGCATAGAGGCCCTGCGCGAGCGCCTGCTTGCGCGCCTGCAGTTCCAGCATCTTTTCCTCGACGCTGCCGTCGATCACCAGCTTGTAGACGAACACCGGCTGTGTCTGCCCGATGCGATGGGCGCGATCGGTGGCCTGGGCTTCGACGGCCGGATTCCACCACGGATCGTAGTGGATCACGGTGTCCGCTTCGGGCAGGTTCAGCCCGACGCCGCCGGCCTTCAGGCTGATCAGGAACACATCGGCGTCGCCGCGGCGGAACGCGTCGATCGCTTCGTCGCGCCGCTTCGTCTTGCCGGTCAGTTTCACGCACGCGATGCCCTGTGCCACCAGTGCCTTTTCAATCAGGGCCAGCATCGAGGTGAACTGCGAGAACACCAGCACGCGGCGACCCTCCTCGTGCAGTTCTTCGATCAGTTCGACGAGGCGCTCGAGCTTGGCCGACGGCGCATGCGTCGCCGCCTCGGGATCGAGCAGCCGCGGATCGCAGCACACCTGGCGCAGCTTCAGCAGCGCGTCGAGAATCGTGATCTGGCTGCGCGCGAAGCCCTGCTGATCGATCGCCTCGCGCACGCGACGATCGACCGTCACGCGCACGCTCTCGTAGCGCTCGGCCTGGGCCGGGGAGAATTCGATGCGTTGAACGATCTCGGTTTTCGGCGGCAGCTCGCTCGCGACCGCGAGCTTGGTCCGCCGCAGCATGAACGGCGCGACACGGCGCGCGAGCGCCTGCTGGCGGGCGAGATCGCGATGGGCTTCGATCGGCGTGCGGTACTGGCGCCGGAACGAGTCGGCGTCGCCGAGAAAACCCGGCATCAGGAAATCGAACAGCGCCCACAGCTCGCCGAGATGGTTCTCCAGCGGCGTACCGGTCAGGCACAGCCGATGCCGCGTGTCGAGCAGGCGCACGACCTGCGCGGCCTTCGCGCGCGGGTTCTTCACGTTCTGCGCTTCGTCGAGGATCACGCTGTGGAATTCGAGGCGCCGCAACTGTGCTTCATCGCGCGGCAGCAGCGCATAGGTCGTCAACACGAGATCGGTGCGGGCGGCGGCGGCGAACAGCGCGTGCCGCTGCGGGCCGTGCAGCACCTGCACCGTGAGCTCGGGCGCGAAGCGCGCCGCTTCGCGGCGCCAATTGCCCATCAGGCTCGTCGGCGCGACGACGAGCGCCGGCGCGTCGAGCCGGCCGGCGCGCTTCTCGGTGAGCAGGTGCGCGAGCGTCTGCAGAGTTTTGCCGAGACCCATGTCGTCGGCGAGGATGCCGTTGAAGCCGTATTCACGCAGGAACTGCAGCCACGCGAGGCCTTTCGCCTGGTACGGGCGCAGTTCGGCGCGCAGGCCGGGATCGGGCGTGACCGGCACGAGACCGGTGAAGTCGCGCAGGCGCTCGGCCAGCGCGCGCCAGCGCTCGCCGCCGTGGACGGCGAGACCCTGGGCCGCGAGTTCGTCGAGCAGCGGTGCATCGAAGCGCGACAGGCGCGCGGCAGCGCCGTGGCGTTCGCGATCGAACAGCGCGGCCAGGGTGTCGAGCAGCGGACGCAGGCGCGCGGCCGGGATCTGCACATAGCGCTGCGCCCCGATCGGCACCACGACGATCTCCGGGAGTTTCGTCCAGTCCATGCCCAGCACCGGCGCGATCGCGTCGAGCAGCGGGATGCGTTCGTCGCCAATCTGAAAATGGAAGGACAGCTCGAACCAGTCGATGCCGCTGCCGTCGTCGATTTCGGCGAGCCAGTCGGCCGTCTCGAAGCGCAGCGGAAAACTGTCGTCGATGTCGAAGCGCCAGCCCTCCGCTTCGAGCG
>JADZCB010000368.1 GCA_020851775.1 Gammaproteobacteria bacterium | reverse complement strand
CGGCGGCGCAATCGTCAATCTGACCGACATCTATGCCGACCGGCCGAAGTCGGACTTCGCGGTCTACTGCGTGTCGAAAGCAGGCCTCGCGGGACTGACCCGCGCGCTGGCCCGCGAATTCGCGCCGCACGTGCGCGTCAACGCCGTCGCACCTGGCGCGATTCTGTGGCCGGCGGGCGCCTCACCGGCTGCGCGGCAGGCACTGATCGAGCGCACGCCGCTGGCCCGTTGCGGAGAACCGGCAGATATCGCCGATGCCGTCGCCTACCTCCTCGGCGCGCGCTTCGTCACCGGCCAGGTCCTCGCCGTCGACGGCGGCCGCAGCCTCAATGACTGAGCGCGGATTCGGGCTTTTGTGGCAACGTGCGCCGGTTGACTCTCCAGTCGAAGCTCGCGAGGCTGGGCGCTGGCGCCGGGAGTGGCACCCTCCCTGTGGCAGATTTTACGCTCTGCTATTTAGATTGCAGGCATCGGGTCAGCGCTCGATCACGCGCACCTGCGGGCCGACGGAAAAGGTCGGCATCGGCGAGCCCAGATACCAGCGTTCCTCTGTGTCGTCGTACCACCAGTACTGCGCATCGCGCACGGCGCCCGCGACGTGCGAGTCGATTTCGTAGTATTCGATCTGGGCTTGGACACGTGCCTCGTCGCCGTCGTTGCTCTCCATCTGCTCGCCGACGTCGTAGCCCGTCACCTTGAACCTGCGGTAGGCATTGAAATCGGGCGGGGGTAACGGCGCGTCCTTGCCCTTGAGATACTGCGCGGCTTCTTCGAAGTAGCCCCAGCGGATCAGCTTGCGATAAGTGTCGACGGCCGCGGTGAAGGCCTTGTCGCGCCGTTCGGCACGCGGTCCCTTCATCATCGAGCAACCGGCCAGAACGCTGGCGGCGAGCAACAGCAGACAAATCTTTCGCACCCCTGTCCCCTTCCTGTTCAAGTGCCGATCAGCGAACACGCCCGGCGTGACGCAACGCCTCGAGTGCCGGCAGCGCGGTCGGCGTCAGCGGTGGCGCGCCCATCGCCTGCCACAACGCCGCGTAGGTTTCATGCCGCAGTGGATGAACTTCGCGCGGTGCGACGTCGGCCAGCGGACCGAGCACGAAAGCCTGATCGAGGATTTCCGGCCGCGGCAGCACGAGATCATCAGCGTCGAGCACGCAGTCGTCGTAGGTCAGGATATCGAGATCGAGCGTACGCGCCGCGAAGCGGGCGCCACCACGGACGCGGCCACTGCGATCCTCGATTGCCCGCAGGCGCTGCGCGAGCACCTGCGGTGTCAGCCCGGTTTCGATGCCGACGACCATGTTCAGGAAATCGGCGCCGTCGAATCCGACCGCGGGCGTGCGGTAGACGGGCGAGCAGACGAGCATGCCGAACTCGGTGGCAAGCCAGTCGAGCGCGGCGCCGACGTGGTGCTCGGGCGCGATGTTGCTGCCGATGCTGATCCACACGCGGCTCATCGGGCACGACCGGTGTTCACCCGACCGGTCGCGCGCGTTCGATCAGCACGCCGACTTCGCGCACCTGACGTACGGCGAACTTCTTGTTGATGCGGATGCGCGTCCAGGACACGTCGAACTCGGTGAGCACCGCCTGCGCGATCGCTTCGGCGAGCGCTTCGACGAGCAGGAAGCCGCCCGTCTCGGCGAGCTGCAGGATGCGTTTGGTGACGGCCTTGTAGTCGATGGTGTCTGCGATCGAATCACTGCGGGCGGCCGGCCGCGTGTCGGTGGCGAGATCGACGTCGATCTCGAGCGTCTGCTTGAACTGGCGCTCCCAGTCCCAGATCCCGATCACGCAGTCGACCTCGAGACCATGCAGGAACACGGTGTCCGGCGCGTGTCCGGGACGCGCATGCGGTGTGTCGTTCGATGGGCGCTTCGTCACCGGCAGGTCGGCCTCTCGCGATCCGAGGTCATGACTGGCGTCGCAGTATACGGGCAATTCTGCGCGCGCGGCCGCGATCGCCGCGCGACGCATTCGTTTCTTGATCCTGCCGATCGCATCGATTCCAATACACCGATGATCATCGGCTTGCTGTTCGTCATCGCCGGCTATCTGCTCGGTTCCGTGTCGTCCGCGATACTCGTCTGCCGCTTGCTCGGCAAGACCGATCCGCGAACGACGGGTTCGGGCAATCCGGGCGCGACCAATGTCCTGCGTGCGCACGGCCGCGGGCCTGCGGCGGCGACACTCGCCGGCGACGTCGCGAAGGGCCTCCTGCCCGTCGCGCTCGCACAGGCCTGGGGATTCTCACCATTGATCATCGCACTGACGGGGCTCGGCGCTTTCCTCGGTCACCTGTTTCCGGTCTTCTTCGACTTTCGCGGTGGCAAAGGAGTCGCGACCTACATCGGCGTGCTGTTCGGCTTCTCGCCCTGGCTGGGACTTGCGTTCTGCGCGGCCTGGCTCGCCACCGCCATGATCACACGCTACTCGTCGTTCGCCGCGCTGGTCGCGACCGCCGTGACGCCCTTCGTCGCGCTCGCCGGCGGTATGCCGGCGCCGATGGTCTTCGTCCT
>JADZCB010000367.1 GCA_020851775.1 Gammaproteobacteria bacterium | reverse complement strand
TCGACCGTCAGACCCGGATAGGTGTTGTCGCGCCACGTGCCGCCGAGATCGTGCGCACGCTCGAGGATCGCGAAGTCGTGCTCCCCCATCTTCTTCAGCGCGATCCCGGCGCCGAGGCCGGAAAAACCGGCGCCGATGATGAGAATTTCGACGTCGAGCGGAGCAGCGGTGGAGGTGGCGGACATGCGTGGACCCTGATGCTTGAGAGACTGTCTGCGCATGATGGCCCAGCGCGCGGCGCGGCGCACGGGGGAGACTGCCATCCGGCGCGCCGGCCTGCGGCACAATGGCAGCACCTTTGTCGAGCGCTCGAGGAGAGATCGATGCACGTGACACCGGCCACCGACGCCGATATCCCGGCGCTGTGTGCACTGCTCGCTGCGTTGTTCACGCAGGAAGCCGAGTTCGCCCCGGACCGTGACGCCCAGATCCGCGGACTGCATGCGATCCTCGCTGATGACGAGCGCGGCACGGTGCTCGTCGCCCGCGACGAACATGAGGTGCTCGGCATGGTGACGCTGCTGTGGACCGTCTCGACGGCGCTCGGCGCGAGCGTCGCGTTGCTCGAGGACATGGTGGTGGCCCCCGACGCCCGCGGCCGCGGCGTCGGCAGCGAGCTGCTCGACGCCGCTCTGCGCTGCGCGCGCGATCGCGGCTGCCGCCGCATCACGCTGCTCACCGACACCGCCAACGACCGCGCCCAGGCCTTTTACCGCCGCCACGGCTTCGTCGCCTCATCGATGTTGCCGTTCCGGCGTTTGCTCAATTGACGTAGTTCGACGTCTTTTTTGAATCTCCGTGGCTGGATTTGTTCGACTCAAGCGTAGTGAGGAGGCCGGCGACTGGCCCAGGGCTGCGCCTGTTCGAGCTGGCCGGCGAGGCTGTAGAGCGTTTCCTCGTCACCGAGTCGGCCGACGAACTGCATCGCGAGCGGAAGTCCCGATTTGGCCTGCCACAGCGGCAGCATCACGGCCGGCTGGCCCGTCGTGTTGAACAGAGCGGTGAACGCCGCATAACCCTGAAGGATTTGGTTCCACCAGCCCATCATGTCGACGCCCTTCGCGTTCTGATCGAGTTCGCCGAGTTTCGCGACGTCGCGCGCGAGGCCCGGCGTCAGCAGCACGTCGTACTCGCGCATCACCGCGCCGACATTCCGCGACACGGCGTTCTGCCACGCCATCGCTTCTTCCATCTGCAGGCCGCTCAAGCCCTTGCCGTAACGGTAGACCTCGAGTGTCACCGCTTCGCAGGTTTTCGGACCAATCTTGCGGCCGGTGAGCTGCGCGAACTGTTCCATGAAATAACCGAGCGTGACGGCCCACAGCCGAATCGAGGATTCGTTGAAGATCTCGGCTTCGTACGTCATCTTCACCGGCTCGCAGACGTGGCCGAGGTCCTCGAGCAGTTTGACCGTGTCGCCGAGGCGATCCCTGATTTCGCGCGTGATCGCCCGCGCCCCCGGCAGCCGATCGACGACGCCGATGCGCATCTGTCCGGGCGGCGTCAGCGCCGCCGTGAGGAAGCCTTGGCGCGGTGGGGGTGCGACATAGAAGTAACCGTCATCGGGACCGGCGAGCGCGTCGAGCAGCGCCGCCGAATCGCGCACCGAGCGTGTCTCGGCGAATTCGATCGCCAGTCCCCACAGGAAGATGCCCGCGTCGGGACCGGTCGGCGTGCGCCCGCGCGTCGGCTTCATGCCGACGACGCCGTTGCAGGCGGCCGGGATGCGGATCGACCCGCCGCCGTCGTTCGCATGCGCGATCGGCACCATGCCGCAGCCGACCGCCGCGCCGGCGCCGCCGGACGAACCGCCGACCGAATGGCCGAGATGCCAGGGATTGCGCGTCGGGCCGTAGACGAGCGCTTCGGTGTTGGCGTTGAACGCCATCTCCGGCGTCGTGGTGGTGCCGACGGTGACGAGCCCGGCCGCGCGGCAGCGGCGCATCAATTCGGTATCGGTATCGAAACGCAGACCGGCGGCGAGCCGCGAGCCGGCCGAGGTCGTCATGCCCTTGAAGTGCATGCCGAACTCCTTGACGAGGAACGGCACGCCGCGGAACGCGCCGTATGGCAGGCCGGCCTTGATTTCGCGCAAGGCCTGATCGCGCAGACGCTGGACGACGCAGTTGACGTCGGGATTGAGACGTTCGATGGCATCGATTGCACTGTCGACGAGATCGGCCGGTGTCACTTCACCGCGGCGGACGAGTTCGGCGAGGCCCAGACCATCGTACTGGCTGTATTCGGCGAAGATCATGCGTGTGCTCCCCTGACATTGTCGGTGACGGCGATTATTGAGGATGGGATCGACAGCGGCAATGCTCGTGTCGATCGGACTTCATGGCGCGCAGCACAGCGAACCCGGGATCTCTCGCGAGGCTTTCCGATCCCGGGTTTCGCGCTGCGCGCTGCACCCGGGCTGCGAAGACTTGAGAATTTCGCGAGCGATTCGAAGTATGCTCGCGGGCCATGAAGAAGACTCATCGCATCGCCGTCATTGCCGGCGACGGCATCGGCCGTGAAGTGGTTCCCGAGGGACTGCGCGTGCTCGAGGCGGTCGCACGCCGGCACCACATCGCGCTCGATCTCGTGCCGTTCGACTTTGCGCACTGCGACTACTACCTGCGTCACGGCAGGATGCTGCCGGACGACTGGCAGGCGCAGCTCGCCGGCTGCGCGGCGATTTTCTTCGGCGCGGTCGGCTGGCCGGCGACGGTGCCCGATCACGTCTCGGTGTGGGGCTCGATCCTGACGTTCCGCCGCGAGTTCGATCAGTACGTCAACCTGCGCCCGGTCCTGTCGCTGCCCGGGGTCGAATCGCCGTTGACGGGTCGCGGTCCGGGCGACATCGATTTCTATGTCGTGCGCGAGAACACCGAAGGTGAGTACAGCAACATGGGCGGACGCATGTTCGCCGGCACCGAGCGCGAGATCGTCGTGCAGGAAACGGTGATGACCCGCACCGGCGTCGATCGCGTGCTGCGCTACGCGTTCGAACTCGCGCGCGGCAGACCGCGGCGGCACCTGACGTCGGCGACGAAGTCGAACGGGCTGTCGATCAGCATGCCGTTCTGGGACGAACGCGTCGCGGTGATCGCGCGGGAATATCCCGACGTCACGCTCGACCAGTACCACATCGACATCCTGACCGCCCACTTCGTGCAGCATCCCGATCGCTTCGATGTCGTCGTCGCGAGCAATCTCTTCGGCGACATCCTCTCCGACCTCGGACCCGCGTGCACCGGCACGATCGGCATCGCGCCGTCGGCGAATCTGGACCCGTCGCGGCGCCATCCGAGCCTGTTCGAGCCCGTGCACGGTTCGGCGCCCGACATCGCCGGCAAAGGCCTCGCGAATCCGATCGGTCAGATCTGGTCGGCGGCGCTGATGCTCGATTTCCTCGGGTATCGCGCGGCGCACGACGACATCCTGCGTGCGATACGCGAAGTGCTCGGCGCCGGTCCGGCACGCGCGCCGTTGACCCCGGATCTCGGCGGCACCGGCACGACACGCGCGCTCGGCGCGGCGATCGCCGCGGCCTTGTGAGCGGCGGTCGATGGACGAGCATCGCGAACGCATCGAACTGAAGATCGCCTGGCTCGAACAGGCGCTGCAGGAACTCGGCGACGTCGTCTATCGTCAACAGCGCGAGATCGACGATCTGCGACAGCGGCTGCGGGCGACCGAAAATCAGCTCGACACGCTGCGCAGTGCCGGCGGTCCGCGACGGGCCGATGACGAACGTCCACCGCATTACTGAGGA
>JADZCB010000366.1 GCA_020851775.1 Gammaproteobacteria bacterium | reverse complement strand
GCGTGCGCTCGTTCGCATGGTCGTGCTGTGCGAGCCCGTGCGCATGCCGCTCACCCCACTCACGATGCAGCTCGAAGATCCGCGCCGGCGACAGCCCGTCGACATAGGCCAGCGTGAACAGCAGGTTCGCATGCGCGGCTGCATAGTCCGGACGGGCGGCGACGGCGCGGCTGTAGCAGACCATCGCTTCGTCGAGCCGGCCCTGCTCCTTGCGCAGATTCCCGAGATTCAGATGCGCTTCGGCGAGTGCGGGATCGAGCGCCAGCGCCCGCAGCAGGAGACGCTCGGCTTCGTCCGCCTCACCCGTTTCCTTCAGCACATTGCCGAGGTTGTAATGCGCGATCGCCGAACCCGGTTCCAGTTCCAGTGCGCGCCGATAGGCCTCGACGGCCTCCTGCCAGTGTCCGAGGGTCTTCAGTGCCGTGCCGAGATTGTTGTGCGCGAACGCAATGGCGGGGTCGAGCGCCAATGCCTCGCGGTAGCATGCGATCGCCTCTGCCTCGCGCCCCCACCGGCGCTGCACGTTGCCGAGGTTGACGAGCGCGGACGGAAAGACCGGACGCTGCGTCAGCGCCGTCCGGAAACTGAATGCCGCCTCGTCGAAACGTCCGTAGTCGAAGAGGGCGTTGCCGAGATTGCACCAAGCCTCGGGGAAATCCGCCTTGAGCCGCAGCGCCCGATGGTGGCAAACGATTGCCTCCTCGAGTTGCCGCTCTTCCCGCAGCAGGCTGCCGAGATTGTTCAACACCTCGGCATCGTCCGGGGCGAGCGCGGCCGCTTCGCGCAACAGCGGCAGCGCGTCGCCGCGCCGGCCCGCGAGATACAGATGCACGGCGTCGGCGTTCAACGCCGCTGCACGCGATTTCGCCGCGGATTCCCCTGCAATCTCGGCTCTCATGGCGACCACCGGCGACGGTCGCGTCGCCGCCTGTCCGCAACAGTGCTTGAACTTGCGCCCACTGCCACAGGCACAGCGGGAATTGCGATTCATCGTGGTAGCCGGCGTGTTCATGCCCGGTAAAAAGCAACTTCCAGGCCAACGAGGAATTGGCCACAGAGAACACCGAGTGAGCCAAGCCCGTCACAGAAACTCGACGGGCCCTAAAGGAAGCGGACACGGCGCCGCTACGGCGAGCGGGAGGCGGTGAATGCTCAGTCGAGCATGTCCGCCAATTGAAGCTGGGTCCGCCGTCACGCCTCCCACGTGCCGGGGACCGGGAGATTTCACATGGCTCAGTCCATCAACACCAACATCATGTCCCTCAATGCGCAGCGGAACCTGAACCGCACGCAGTTGGACCTCGCCAGCGCCGTGCAGCGCCTGTCTTCGGGCCTGCGCATCAACAGCTCGAAGGACGACGCGGCCGGTATCGCCGTCGCCACCCGCATGACCACGCAGATCGGCGGCCTGTCCGTCGCGATCCGCAATGCGAACGACGGCATCTCGGTGTCGCAGACCGCTGAAGGCGCGCTGGACGAAATGACCCGCAACCTGAACCGCGCGCACGACCTCGCGGTGCAGGCCGCAAGCTACAACACGACGCAGGACCGTCAGTCGCTGAACCAGGAAGTCACGCAGATCCTCGACGAAATGTCGCGTATCGTGAACCAGACCCGCTACAACGGCGAAAAGCTGCTGACGGGCGGCTTCTCCGGTGATTTCCAGATCGGCTCGTTCGTCAACGAGACCATCAATGTCTCGATCTCCAACCTGTCGCCGACCGGCATGGGCGTGGCGACGAACTACCAGACCGTCTCGGCGCTGACCGATGCCCAGCTCGCGGGCCGCATCTCGGTCTCCTACAACGTGGGCCTCGGCGGCAGTGCGTCGCTCGAAGGCGTCGACCTCGGCGCGGCCGTGGCCGCCGATACGGTGTCGCAGACCAAGATCAATCAGCTCAACGCCGTCTCGGATCAGACCGGCGTCAATGCGTTCGGTTACGGCAACGGCCTCGTCGGCGCGAACTACGGATCGGCCGGCGTGACCGCCGCCGTCACCGACGGCCTCACCGCGGGCTCACTGACGATCAACGGCGTCGCCATCGGCGCCGTCGCCGGCGGTGCGTCGCATACCAACGTCGGCGACAACCTGGTCACGGCGATCAATGCGCTGACCTCACAGCACGGTGTCACTGCCGTGAAGGTCGCGACCCCGGACGGTGCGACCGCCACCGACGAAGCGATCGTGCTCGTCAACCGCACGGGTGCCGCGATCACCGTCACCGCGAACTCCTCGGTCGATACGGGTATCAGCAGCTTCTTCGCCGCCGGCACGACGTCGATTTCGGCGGGTTCCAACGGCGCGATCGTCTTGAACGACACGCTCGGCGACCTCACCGCGACCTATGACACCTCGACGACAGGTGCCGCACTGGTCGGCGTCAGTTCCTCGACGACCACGCT
This sequence comes from Gammaproteobacteria bacterium, assembly GCA_020851775.1. GTDB lineage: Bacteria > Pseudomonadota > Gammaproteobacteria. The sequence continues at coordinate 2,322 of JADZCB010000366.1, read as the reverse complement.
GGCCGATGCCACGGTGAATGCGCAGACGGTGACGTCCTCGTCGTCGGCGAACCTGGCGATGCTGGTGTTCGAAAAGGCGCTCGACACCATCAACAGCGAACGCTCCATCATCGGTGCCAAGCTGAACCGCATGGAAGCGGTCATCCGCAACCTCGAGAACGTGAAGGAGAACATCACGGCTGCTCGGGGCCGCATTCAGGATGCGGACTTCGCCGAGGAAACGGCGCGCCTGACCCGCACGCAGATCCTGCAGCAGGCCGGCACGGCGATGGTGGCTCAGGCCAACCAGTTCCCGCAGTCGGTGCTGTCGCTGCTCGGCCGATAACGGCTTGCCGGCGACGAACGGAGGCGCGTCAACTGACGCGCCTCTCTTCCGCCCCCGGTCAGTGAGGTAATGGGCCATGACAGACAAGGAGCCCTTGTCGCGTGTCACCGAGTTCAGACCCTCGGCACGGTACGCGCGCATATCGAACGTGGCGCCGACGCAGGGTGGCCCTGCGCCGATGCCATCGATCCAACAGAGCAAGGAGAGCGGTCCCACCGCGTATGATCCGCAGGCACTGCAGACCGCGCTCGACAAGATGACCGCGCACGTGCAGAACCTGCAGCGCGCGCTCCAGTTCAGTGTGGATGAGGAATCGGGTGAGACGGTCGTGAAGGTCGTCGACACCGAGACCAAGGAAGTGATACGGCAGATTCCATCGGAGGAATTGCTGGCGATCGCGAACCGGCTGCGTTCGACGGCCGGCGTGCTGGTCGCCGACAGCGTGTGAGACGGCGCGCGAGGCGCGCGACGATGGACGGATCTGCCGCACGGCACCGGTCACCGACCGGAAGGCCGGTTGCGGCTACGGGCGCTGCTGCGCCGGAGGGCATTCGACATGGCGACACTGAGTTCGCCGGGACTCGGTTCCGGTATCGACGTACGCAGCATCATCGACAAATTGATGACGCTGGAGAAACAGCCGCTCGTGAAGCTCAGCACGCGCGTCGTCGAACTGAAGGCGCAGGTCAGCGCCTACGGCGCTCTGAAGAGCTCCGTGTCGGGCTTCCGCGACGCGATCGACAAGCTCGCCGACCTCGAGAAGTTCAAGGTGTTCAAGGCGACGGCGTCCGATGAGGCAGTCGCGACGGTCACGGCGTCGAGCACCGCTGCGCGCGGCGTCTACAACCTCGAAGTCGTGCGCGTGGCCGAGAACCATCGCCTCGCCGCCGGCACCACATATGCGGGCACCGACGCAATCATCGGCAATGCCGGCGAGATGATGACCATTGCCGTCGGCGGCGCCGCCTTCGACGTCGAGATCGGCGGCAAATCGCTTGCCGGGATCCGCGACGCGATCAACGGGTCGAGTGCGAACACCGGCGTCACCGCCTCCATCCTGAAAGACGACCAGGGCTACCGCCTGTCCCTGTCGTCGAACGACACCGGTAGCGCCAAAGCGCTGACCGTCAGCTATTCGGCCGCCGACGCCTTTGCGCTGACGACGCTGAATACCGATCGTGACGCGAGCGGCGGCTTCACCGCGGCCGACCTCGATGCATCGGTCAAGCTCGAGGGTCAGTTCACGATCACGAGCAGCTCGAACACGCTCAGCGAGACGGTCCAAGGCGTGTCGATCAAGCTGAAGAAGGCCGGCACCGTGCAGGTCAATGTCGATCGCGACACCTCGAGCGTCGACCAGTCCGCCCAGGCCTTCGTCAAGGCCTACAACGACCTGATTGCGACAATGAGCAAGATGCGCAGCCAGACGTTGAAGTCGGATGGTGCGGCGCTCGGCTCGATCGAGAGCCAGTTGCGCAATGTCTTAAGCCAGGAATCTCAGGCCGCAGGCGTGTTCACGAATGCGTTCGAAATCGGCCTGTCGACCCAGAAAAACGGTCAGCTCAGCCTGGACTCGAAAATCTTCAAGAGCGCAATGGAGAGGGATTACGAGGGGCTCGCGAACTTCTTCGCCGACGGTACGCAGGGGCTCGCGAAGCGCCTGCGCAATCTGGCCGACAGTTTTCTCGAGACCGGTGCGCTGCTCGACGGCCGCACGCAGGGGCTCAACAATCAGATCAACCGGGAAGAGGCGAAGAAGGTCGCGCTGGAACAGCGCCTGACGCTCGTCGAAGCCCGCCTCACCGCGACCTACAACTCACTCGACAGCGTCGTGACCCGCCTGACCGGCACCGGCAACCTGCTCTCGCAGCAACTGGCCGGGTTGCGCAACCTCAACGAATAAGCGCCCGGGTTACGCGGTTCGTCACTGAGCACGCAGCGTCGCAGGTTGAACTGATGAAGGAGGCCCGACGTTCGGCGTCCTGCCGTGATTGGGC
>JADZCB010000365.1 GCA_020851775.1 Gammaproteobacteria bacterium | reverse complement strand
TTGTCGTTGTTGCCGGTGTCGAACAGCACGTTGCCCTTCGGATGCTTGATCACGAAGAAGCCGATCGGGACTTCGATCTTCGGCTCCATCGGCGCGAAGTTCTGCAGGAACCCCTTGCCGAGCATCAAGGTGCCGGAACTGAACAGATACAGTTGCATGCCCGCAGGCGATTCCGCCCGCACCGGGCCCAGCAATGCGCACAGCGCGCAGCCGGCCAGGGCCATCATCAGACGCTTCATCATGCCCCCTTGGTTTTCGTATGGACTCGACCGGCCCGTCCCGCATCGGGCACTGACGGCGCGACCGCGCGCATTATGGCGCGAAGCGGGGCAGGCCGCCCAGCGTCGCGCCTCCCCGCTCGACGGGCCCGCGTGTACCATGCGCGTTCGTCGTCGGGACGCAGGCACCGGGCCAGTCCCATCCGTTTGAGGGTATTTGCTTGAAAGCTCTGCGCTGGCTGCTCGCCGTCCTGCTGATCGCCGGCACGGCAGCCGGCTTCGTCCGCTACTGGCAGTTCCGCACCCTCCATCCCGCCACCGACGATGCCTACGTGCAAGCCCACATCGTCCGCGTGTCCTCGCGCGTCACCGCGCCGGCGAAAACGATCCACGTCGCCGACAACCAGTTCGTGCGCGCGGGAGAGCCGCTGTTCGAACAGAGCCCGCGGATGTTCGAGGCCGAGCTCGCCGAAGCGCGCGCGAAACTCGACGTCGCGGCACTCGATACCGGCGCCGGTGGCGCCGACGTGCGGGCGGCGAGTGCGACCTTGCGCGAACGGCGCGTGACCGCGGATAACGCGCGCCGGACCCTGACCCGTCTCCAGGCGCTCGCGAAACGGGGCCTCGCGGCCCAGCAGGCGCTCGACGACGCGCTCGCCGCGCACAACGAAGCGCGGGCGCAGGTCACGTCCGCGATCGCCGGCCTCGAGCGCGCACGCGAAGCGCTCGGCAGTCGCGGCCCGGAGAATGCGCGCCTGCGTCGGGCTGCCGCCGAGGTGCAGCAGGCAGAACTGAACCTGTCGTTCACGCATGTCGTGGCCGCCGCCGATGGCTGGGTCACCGAACACCGGCTGCGCACAGGCACGATGGTGCACGCGGGACAGACGGTGTTCGCGCTCGTCGAAGCCGGCGAATGGTGGGTCGAGGCGAATTTCCGCGAGACCGATCTGACGCGCATCCGCGTCGGTCAGCCGGTGCGCATCGAACTCGACATGTATCCGGACATGGCGCTGACGGGGCGGGTGGCGAATGTCAGCGCCGGCTCCGGGGCGACGTTCTCACTGCTGCCGCCGGAAAACGCGACCGGCAACTGGGTCAAGGTCACGCAGCGCTTTCCGGTGCGCATCGCGATCGACGCGCTGCCGGTCGATCCCGGCACGCCGTTGCGCGTCGGCTCGAGCGCGACCGTCGTCGTCGACACGACGGCGCTGGACAGCGCGGCGTCCACCGCCGGTCCGTGAGCCAGCCGGCGCCGAACCTCGCCGTCGTCGTCGCCGTGATGCTCACGGCGCTGCTCGAAGTGCTCGACGTGTCCGTCGTCAACGTCTCGCTGCCCCACATGATCGGCGCCTTCGGTGCCACGCCCGATCAGATCACGTGGACCATCACCTCGTACATGATCTCGACGGCGATCGTGATGCCGCTGACCGGCTATTTCTCGGCGCGCTTCGGGCGCCGCGCGGTGCTGCTGACCGCGATTTCGGGTTTCGTCGTCGCGTCCGGCCTGTGCGGCGCGGCCTGGAACCTCGAATCGATGGTGGTGTTCCGGCTGATGCAGGGCGCGTTCGGCGCCGTGCTGATCCCGCTGTCGCAGACGGTGCTGCTCGATGCCTTCCCCAAGGAAAAGCACGGCAAGGCGATGGCAATCTGGAGCGTCGCGATCATGGTCGCGCCGATCGTCGGGCCGACGATCGGGGGTTACATCACCGAGCGCTACGTCTGGCGCTGGGTGTTCTATCTCAACGTGCCGATCGGCATCGTCGCGCTGCTGCTCGCGATCGGCCAGATCCCGGCGACACCCCGCGGCACGCCGCGCCCGACCGACTGGACGGGACTCGTACTGATGTCGCTCGCACTCGGCGCGATGCAGGCGGTGCTCGACCTCGGTCACCATCGCGAGTGGTTCGCTTCGCCGCTGATCATGGGTCTCGCGGCCGTCGCCGCCGTCAGCGGCGTGCTGTTCGTCGTGCGCGGCCTCTGCGTGCCGCACAACATCATCGACCTGCGCCTGTTCCGCAATCGCAACTTCACCCTCGGGTGCGTGCTGATCGCGGGCTACTGCATGTCGATGTACGCGACGATCCTGATCCTGCCGCTGCTGACGCAGCGTCTGCTCGGCTACCCAGCCGACACTGCCGGTCTCATTTTCCTGCCCCGCGGCGCCGTCAGCGCGGTGCTGATGCTCGTCATCGGCGCGTACATCGTTCATCGCGTCGACGCACGCAAGATCATCGCGATGGGGCTGCTGTTCACGACGCTGGCCTGCTGGTGCATGTCGCGCTTCACGCTCGCGGTCGACCCGTGGGGCCTGATCTGGCCCGGCATGGTGCAGGGCGTCGGCATGGCGATGATCTTCGGCCAGATCTCCGTCGTGACCTTCGAGCACATTCCGCGCGAGCGCGCCGACGAGGCGGCCGGTCTCTACAGCGTGACGCGCACGCTCGGCGGTGCGATCGGCGTCGCGCTCGCCGGCACGCTGTTCGTGCGCCAGGAACAGGTGCACTGGAATCTGCTCGGCGGGCATGTCAGCGAGGTGAATCCGAACTGGTGGGATTGGCTCGACCGCGCGGGCCTCGACGCCGGTGCGCCGGCGACCCCCGCCATCGTCGCCCGCGAACTGCTGCGTCAGGCGCAGATGCAGGCGTTCGCCGATGTCTACTGGGCCGTCGCGCTGAGCTTCATGCTGCTGCTGCCGGTCGTGTTGGCGCTGCGGCGGCCGGCACGACACTAGCCGCAGGCAGGGGCCTCTCAGGTCAGGCGTCGATGCTGTCCGCAGGGATGTTTCCTGCCACCGAACACCGAGAGCGTATGGGCGGGGCGCGTGGTTCGTGATCAGCATGCGCAGCCGACACGAATGAAGACGGTCTGCATCCGTTACCACGGAGTACACCGGCAGATGGACGAAGCGAAACTCAGCAGCTTGCGAACCGCAGGGCACGGTCCACTCTGTTCTCCTCGGTGTTCTTGGTGGCGAGGCAGCCTTTCACGTGGCCCCACGCACGGGTACTACGCGCTACCGCCGCGCAGGGCCCGGGTCAGCACGGTGTCGAGCCGGCCGGCGAAGGCGCGCTTGTCGGCATCCCCGAACGGCGGCGGACCGCCGCCGGCGAGGCCCAGCCCACGCAATTCGTCCAGCAGATCGCGCCGGCTCAGATGCTCGCCGATGTTCTCGGCGGTGTAGAGCTCGCCACGAGGATTCAACGCGAGTC
>JADZCB010000364.1 GCA_020851775.1 Gammaproteobacteria bacterium | reverse complement strand
GTAAAGGCCGATTTCGAGTTCACCGTCGACGTCGGCGACGAAGGTGTCGGTGTCTGCGCGCAGATTGCGGATGCGTCCGCCCGGGTTCACCCGCAACCACAGATGGAAGCGCGGTCCGCCGTACAGATCAGGGGCGGACGCGGCCCAGTACACACGGCCGGCTGCGAACACGCTGTAGGACTGGCCGGCGCGCACGCGCAGGCCGGTCGACTGCCATGGTGGCTGGCGCGCGGTCAGATGCAGCCGCGCGCAGTCGACGATCGACGTGCGAGCGGCACGCCGTGTGGTGTATGCGGCGAGTCGTTCATCGAGACCGCATGCGGCCTCCGTGTGCGGAGTCATGGCGCGGGTCGCCCGGCTGCAAGGTTGGGCGTAGGATACGGTGCGGCACGGGTCCGCACAGCCCGCAACGCGGCCGTGCGTCGCCGCTATCATCCCGTAAAGAGGAAACCATGCTCGATTATCTGCCACTCGAAGCGATCATCGCGCGCCAGGGGTTGCGCCTGGTGCTCGTCCGCGGCCTGCCGAGTCCGTGGGGGCAGGCAGCGAAGGCGATGTTCGAATTCAAACAGCTTCCCTATGTCGTCGCTGCGCAGGAAGCGGGGGGCGACAACCCGCAACTCGTTGCGTGGGCCGGGGAGAACAGCGGCCCAATCGTCGCCTGGAACGACGACAAGCCGATCCACCGCTGGTACGACATCCTGCAGCTCGCGGAGCGGCTCGCGCCGGTGCCCTCGCTGGTGCCTGCCGATCCGCTGGAGCGCGCGCTGATGATGGGCTTCGCACATGAGCTGTGCGGCGACGGTGGCCTGGGCTGGAATCGGCGGCTGCAGATGTTCGCGCCGATGATCGACGCCGGAAATCCGCCCGAGGCCATCGCGCGCATGGCGACGAAATATCGCTACACCGCAGCAGACGCACGCGCCGCCGGCGCGCCCATCGCGCGCCTGCTCGAGGCACTCGCCACACAACTGAAAACGCAGCACGCGCGCGGACGTGCATTCTTCATCGGTGACACATTGTCGGCGCTCGATTTCTACTGGGTCGCATTCATGAACCTGCTCGATCTGCTGCCCCCCGACCGCTGTCCGGTGCCGGATTCGCTGCGCCCGATGTTCGAGTTGCACGACGAAACGGTGTGCGCCGCGCTCGATCCCGTACTGAGCGCGCATCGCGAGCGTGTGTTCACCGGCTATTTCCGCAACCCGATGGAATTGTGACGCGTATTCGCGTGGAGGAACGACGATGAGCACGTGGCGCAGCCTCGAGGAGGTGACGCAGAGCAGGGGCCTGCGCATGGTGCTGGTGCAGGGCATCGCGAGTCCCTGGAGTGTCGCTGCCAGGACGATCTTCGAGCACAAGGGAATACCCTTCATCGCCACGCCGTGGCACGCGGGAGAGGCGAACGGCGCGATCACCGCGTGGTCCGGTGCCCACAGCGCGCCCGTCGTCGTCTGGAACGACGAGCCGCCGGTCGACCGCTGGCTCGACATCCTGCTGCTCGCCGAACGCATCGCGCCGACGCCCCGGTTGCTGCCCGAGGATCCGGCGGCGCGCGCGCTGGTGATCGGACTCTCCTTCGAACTGTGCGGCGAGCACGGTCTGGGCTGGAACCGTCGCCTGCAGTTGTTCGACGCGATCATCCGCGGTGGCCAGCCACCCGAGGGCGTGCTGCGCATGGGCGCGAAATACGGCTACGCCGCCGCGGTCGTCGCACGCGCCACGCAACGGACGATGGCACAACTGAGCGCCTTCACGTCGCAGTTGAAACGTCAGCATGCGGCAGGCAGCCGTTACCTGGTCGGCGAGGCGCTCAGTGCCGTCGATCTGTACTTCGTCGCCTTCTTGAACATGGTGGCGTTGCAGCCGGCGGACGAGTGTCCGATGGACCCCCAGTGGCGCGACGCCTATCGCATCGGGATGGATGATCCGGCACTCGCCGCGGCCGTCGATCCCGTGCTCGTCGCACATCGCGACCGTATTTACCGCGATCACTTCCGCAACCCGATGGAATTCTAGCGATGGCCATCCGCGCCGGTTTCGGCATCTCGAATTTTCCGTTCGACCGACCGCAGAGCTGGTTCGAGTGGGTACAGCTCCTCGAACGTCACAAGGTCGATTCGGTGTGGCAGACCGATCGCCTCGTGTCGGTCGATCCCTACCTCGAAGCCGTCAGCGTGATGGCGACGCTCGCGGGGTGCACGGACCGGATCAAGTTCGGCATGAATGCGATCGTCGCACCGCTGCGCGATCCGCTGCTCCTCGCCAAGCAGTGCGCCACGATCGACTTCCTGAGCCGGGGGCGCCTGCTGCCGATGTTCGGTGTCGGCTATCCGAACGCGATCGAATGGCGCACGACGGGCCGCAGCCCGAGCGATCGCGGCGCCCGCGCGACCGAAATCTTCGAACTGCTGTCCCTGCTGTGGAGTCAGGAGTCAGTCACCTACGAGGGCAGGTTCTACCAGTACCGCGACGTGACGGTTATGCCGCGCCCGATCCAGCAGCCGCTGCCGCTGTGGATCGGCGGTAATGCCGAACCGGCGCTCAGGCGCACGGCGCAATGCGGCACCGGCTGGATCGGGGGCATCGCGACACCGGAGCAGGTCGGGCATGCCGTACGCACCATCCGCGCCGAGGCGCGGGCGCTGGGTCGGCGCATCGACGACGATCACTACGGCGCGTCGCTCGCCTACCGCATCGGCTCGCCGGACGATCCGGTCATCGGCCAGTTTCCGCTGGTGCGGCGCGCCGGGATCGGTGACGAAATCGACCTGCGCCCGCTGCTCGCGATCGGATCGGTGCACGACATCATCGCGCGCATCGAGGCGTACAAGGCGCAGGGGGCGTCGAAGTTCGTGCTGCTGCCGATCGCGCTCGGTGATCGCGATGTCTTCGATCAGACACGGCGCGCCTGCGAGGAAATCCTGCCCGCGATCGAAGACCGGAAGGTGGCGGCATGAATGTCGTCCTGACCGAACTCGTCGACGGGGTGCTGACGATCACGCTGAACCGGCCCGAGGTGCTGAACGCCTACAACCTGGCGCTGCATCGTGCGTTGCTCGACGCGCTCGACATCGCGGACGCGGACGATGCGGTGCGGGCCGTGATCCTGACCGGCGCCGGCCGCGGTTTCTGCGCCGGCATGGATCTCTCCGCCGGTGGCGACACGTTCGATAACCGTCAGCACGAGACCATCGACCAGCACCGCGACGGCGGCGGTGAGCTTACCCTGCGGCTGTTCGACATGAAAAAACCGGTGATCGCGGCGATCAATGGCCCGGCCACCGGCGTCGGTCTCACCCTGACGCTCGCCTGCGATGTGCGCCTCGGGGTGCCGGGCGCGAAGATGGGGTTCGTGTTCGCCCGGCGCGGGATCGCACCGGATGCCTGCAGCTCATGGTTCGCGCCACGCATCGTGGGTCTCGCTCAGGCGCTCGAATGGTTCGTCAGCGGGCGCATCTTCACCGCGGAGGAAGCGCTCGCGAAAGGGCTCGTCAGCGAACTGCTCGCGCGCGACGATCTGCTGCCGCGGGCCCAGGCGCTCGCCCGCGAGTTCACCGCCGCGACCAGCGCCGTCTCCGTCGCGATCGCCCGCCGTCTGCTGTGGCGCATGCAGGGCGCTGCACATCCGCGCGAGGCGTTCGCCCTCGAGTCGAAAGCCCTGTGGTATGTCGGCGGCGCACCTGACGCCCGCGAAGGCGTGCTGTCCTTCCTCGAGAAACGCCCGCCGCAGTTCACGATGAAGGTGTCGAGCGACTTTCCGGACTTTTTGTAAGTCGAAGAAATTTAGCCACGGAGGGCACGGAGGAAGAAGTTCTTTGATGGGCAGCTCCGATACGCCTGTGCCGAAACGTGCGTCAACGATTCGGCGGCTCCCATC
>JADZCB010000363.1 GCA_020851775.1 Gammaproteobacteria bacterium | reverse complement strand
TCCTCCGGCGTGAACGGGCGCTCGTAGGCGAAATCGTAATAGAAGCCGTCGTCGATCACCGGGCCGATGGTCACCTGCGCAGTCGGGAACAGTTGCTTCACGGCCTGCGCGAGCAGATGCGCGGTGCTGTGGCGGATGACGTCGAGACCGTCGGCGTCCTTGGCCGTGACGATGGACAGCGCGACGTCGCGGTCGATCACGTGGGCCGTGTCGACGAGGTGACCGTCGATGCGGCCCGCGAGCGCAGCGCGCGCGAGGCCGGCGCCGATCGACGCGGCAACCTCGGCCACGGTCACGGGATGCGAAAAGCTGCGCTGGTTGCCGTCGGGCAGGGTGATGATCGGCACGGGGTTCTCCGAGGCCTCTACGAACGGCCTTCAGACAGGGTTGCTGGGGATGCCGCAGACGCGGCGGTCGACTCGGGTCAGGAATCTGGTAGGCGCGATTGGACTCGAACCAACGACCCCCACCATGTCAAGGTGGTGCTCTAACCAACTGAGCTACGCGCCTGGGGTCCCGAAGGGCGCGTAGAGTAGCCCATCGGGCGCGGGACTGTCACCCCCTTGCGGCGCGAACGACGTCACGCGACGCCGAGTTCCAGGCAGTGCGCGCGCAGTGCCGCGACCTCGTCGCGCAGGCGTGCGGCCTCTTCGAATTCGAGATCCCGCGCGCGCGCGTACATCTCCTGCTCGAGTTTGCGGATCTTCGTCGCAATCTGGTCGGGCGACAGGCCGGCATATGCAGCCCGCTGCTCGGCCGCGGCGGTCGGGCGCCGCGCCGCGCGACGGCCGCTGCCCGGAATCGAATAGGCCCCTTCCAGCACGTCGGCCACCGCCTTCGTGATCCCGCGCGGCGTGATGCCGTGCTCGCGGTTGAACGCGATCTGCACTTCGCGCCGCCGCGCCATTTCGTCCAGTGCCCGCTGCATCGAGCCCGTGACTTCGTCCGCATAGAGAATTGCGCGCCCGGCGATGTTGCGCGCGGCGCGGCCGACGGTCTGGATCAGCGAACGGTCCGATCTCAGAAAGCCCTCCTTGTCCGCGTCGAGGACTGCGACCAGCGAGACTTCCGGGATATCGAGCCCCTCGCGCAGCAGGTTGATCCCGACCAGCACGTCGAATACGCCGAGACGCAGATCGCGGATGATTTCGACACGCTCGACGGTATCGACGTCGGAATGCAGATAGCGGACGCGAACGCCATGCTCGCCGAGATAGTCGGTGAGATCCTCGGCCATGCGCTTGGTCAGCGTCGTCACCAGGACGCGCTCGCCGCGCACCACCGTCGCGTTGATTTCCGACAGCAGATCGTCGACCTGCGTCGCCGCCGGCCGGATCTCGACCTGCGGATCGATGAGCCCGGTCGGCCGTACGACGAGTTCGACGACCTGCCCCGCGTGCTCATTCTCGTACGGTCCCGGCGTCGCCGAGACGAAGATCGCCTGCGGCGCCATCCGCTCCCATTCGTCGAAACGCAGCGGCCGGTTGTCGAGCGCGCACGGCAGGCGGAAACCGTATTCGACGAGATTCTCCTTTCGTGCGCGATCGCCGCGGTACATGCCGCCGAGTTGCGGGATCGTCACGTGGCTTTCATCGACGACCAGCAGTGCGTTCGGTGGCAGGTAGTCGAACAGCGTCGGCGGCGGCTCGCCCGGCTTGCGGCCCGACAGGTGGCGCGAGTAGTTCTCGATGCCGCTGCAGTAGCCGATCTCGTTCATCATCTCGATGTCGAAGCGGGTACGCTCCTCGAGGCGCTGCGCTTCGACGAGCTTGTTCGCATTCCTGAGCTCGGCCAGTCGCGCCTTGAGCTCGATCTTGATCGCCTCGATCGCCTCGAGCACCGTTTCCCGCCGCGTCACGTAGTGCGACTTCGGATAGATCGTCAGCCGCGGCGTCTGCCGCAGCACCTCGCCCGTCAAGGGATCGAACCAGGCCAGCGCCTCGATCTCGTCGTCGAAAAGCTGCACGCGCACCGCGTCGCGTTCCGATTCGGCCGGAAAGATGTCGATCACCTCACCGCGGGCACGATAGGTGCCGCGCGCGAGTTCGACGTCGTTGCGCGTGTACTGGAGCTCCGTGAGCCGGCGCAGGATCTGCCGCTGGTCCATGCGATCGCCGCGCTTCAGGTGCAGCACCATCGAGTGGTATTCGCCCGGATCGCCGAGGCCGTAGATCGAGGAGACGGTGGCGACGATGATCGCATCCGGCCGTTCGAGCAATGCCTTCGTCGCCGACAGCCGCATCTGCTCGATGTGATCGTTGATCGAGGCGTCCTTCTCGATGTACGTGTCGGAGGACGGGACGTAGGCTTCCGGCTGGTAGTAGTCGTAATAGGACACGAAATATTCGACGGCATTGTCCGGGAAGAACTCGCGCATTTCGCCGTAGAGCTGCGCCGCGAGCGTCTTGTTCGGCGCCAGCACGATCGCCGGCCGCTGCACGCGTTCGATCACGTTCGCGATCGTGTAGGTCTTGCCCGACCCCGTCACACCGAGCAGCGTCTGGTGCGCGAGGCCGTCCTCGAGCCCGCGCACGAGCGCGTCGATGGCCTGGGGCTGGCCGCCGGAAGGCTGGAAGGCGGCATTCAAGCGGAAGCGGGTTTCCGACATGCGCTAGTCAGGTCGCTGCAGGCCGAACGCACGCAGGCGCCGATGCAGCGTCGAGCGTGACATGCCGAGATCGGTGGCCGCCGCTGTCACGTTCCAGTGATGGCGGGCGAGCGCGCTCTCGAGGGCATGCCGTTCTCCCGGCGGCGTCGCGGACGCGCGTCCCGCGCCGCCGGCTCCGAGCGGCGGCGGCAGATCGGCAAGACCGATGCGGCTGTCGGTGTCGATGGCCAGCGCGAAGCGTGCCGCGTGATGCAGTTCGCGGACATTGCCGGGCCATGGGTGCGCGGCGAGTGCGTGCAGCGCCGCTTCTTCGAGTTCGGGCGTGGGACGGCCGACACTGGCCGCCGCCTGTGCGAACGCTTCGGCGAACAGCCGGCCACGATCCGAGCGATGTCGAAGCGCCGGCAGATGCACGGTCGCGCCCGCGAGCCGGAAATACAGATCCTCGCGGAAGCGGCCGTCCAGCACGCGCTGTGCGATGTCGTGCACGCTCGCCGTGACGAGCGCGAAACTCACGCGCACGGGTCGCGCTTCCCCGGTCGGCAGGAACTCGCCATCGGACAGCACCTGCAAAAGCCGGGTCTGCAGCGCAAGCGGCATGTCCCCGATCTCGTCGAGGAACAGCATCCCGCCGTCGGCGTCCTGCAGACGCCCGGCAGTGTACGCGGATGACACTGCGCCGGCGGCACCCGATGTGCCGCCGAAGAGCTCCTGCTCGATCAGCTCGGACGTCATCGCGGCACAGTTGACCGCGATGAATGACTCGTCGTCGCCCCCTGCATCGAGATGCAACGCACGGGCGAGGGCGCTCTTGCCGGCGCCGGTTTCACCCTGCAGCAGCACCGGGACGCGGTGTGCGACGAGACGCCGTGCGAGGTTCACCGTCTCCGCCACGGCGTCGTCGTCACCGACGATGCGCGCGATATCGGGCTGATCCGGCGCAGCGCGCACGCGGCCGCGAAACACACGTCGAGGGGCCCGGCGGTGCGCGCTCACCGCAGGTTCTTCGAATCGCAGATACAACCGGCCACGCTCGCGCGGGACGGACCACTCGACGTGGCCGCCAGCGGGTGACCACGCGTCGAGCCCGGTCACCGTGGACCACGAACAGCCGATCAGCGGCACACCGTCGGCGCCGAGCAGATGGTGCGCGACCGGCGTCGCGTCGAGTACGCGTCCGCTCGTGTCGAGCGCGATACGGGCCTCGGTGGCCGAATCGCAGAAATCGTCCTGGCCGGATACTCGCACGATGGCGTCGGCGGCATGGCGACGATCAAAGTAGAGATTTTCGATCCGCCGCGCCGAGGCGGCGGCAAGTTGACGGACCACCGACTGGGTCGCGTAATCCGTCGGCCGCAGGGTCGTGACGTTCAATACGCCGACCAGATCGCCGGCGGCGCCAAAAATCGGCGCCGCCGTGCAACTCACCCCGCTCAGCATCGACGCGAAGTGATCGCCCATCACCACCGATACGGCGCGCTGCTCGCGCAGGCACAGCCCGATGCCGTTCGTCCCCTGTCGTTCTTCAGACCATAGTGAGCCGGGCACGACGCCGGCGGCGTCGCAGGCATCCTGGGCCGCTGGCGTGGCTCGAAAGCCGAGCGCGACACCGGCGGCGTCGGTGAGGATGATGATGTAGTGCTGGCCGACGAGCAGTTCGAAGAGACGCTGCACTTCGCCCTGCGACACGGTCAGGAGTTCCTCGACGGGTTCGCGATGCGTGCGCAACTCGAGCGGCCCGAGGATGATCGGCAGACTCACGCGCTCCGGATTCAAATGATGCAGCGTGGCGCAGCGTTCCCAGGAGGGCGCGACCCCGGCATCCTGCGCGCCTCCCGCCTGCAGGGCGCGCCGAGGCCGGGTCGATATGAGTCCGTGCGGCTTGTCGACGCGCGCCATGAATGACCATTCCCTCGCCGAACCGGCGTTTAGCGGAGGGAAAGATTAGCCGATTCCGTCTTCGCGCTCATGTCGTCCGTCGCTGCCCCGTCGCGGTCCGGCGTCTGGCAGGAACGGCGCCAGCGCCATCATCGCCGGCGCTCGCGTACGGCCGGGATGGAAGTTCCCGGTCGTCGGCAGCCCGGTCATCACGACCGGGCCGCCCTTGTTGCCCGAACCTCAGTGACCGGCGAGGGCTGGCGCCCGCGGCGGCGGCTCGATGCCCGAGAAGCGCACCAGCGACCCGGTCGCGCGGCCGGTGTGCTTGTTCGGATAGTTCGACAGCGACGTCCACACCGAGCCCGTCTTGTAGTCGAAAGCCACCATCCGCCCGTAGGACATGT
>JADZCB010000362.1 GCA_020851775.1 Gammaproteobacteria bacterium | reverse complement strand
CGATTCAGTTCCTGCCGATCAGCCACTTGCCGGTTTTTTCGAGAATCATGTTTGAAAGCGCCCACTGGCAGCGCGCCGGGTTCAACGCCATGTTTCGAGTGCAGCGGAACGTGCGGGGCAGGCGCCGTGACCCGTGCGTACACGGGACAGGAGAGAACATCGAAACGTCTCGAAGTGGTGCCGTATCAGTCTAATAAAATCAATCACTCGTGCTTGAATTCTCGGACAATTCGGCTGCCGCGGGGGATGGCGGCCACAGCGTGCCTAATGCCGACTTCAGCGCCGACCAGCGCAACGGCCGGTGCACGCAGGCGGTTCCGGGCCGCGCTGCGGGCGGCGGCGCGCCGGTCGGCAGGATGAAGAGGGTCGGAATGCCGGGCAGCGGCGTCTCCAGGCTGGTATCGGTCCCGGCTTCATCGACCAATACCACCGCGAGGGCGAGATCGCGCGGCGTCGTCGGCAGCACTGCCGGGGTGGCGACGACCTGGCAACCGAGAGCCTTCAGATAGGCTTCGACGATATCCCGACCTGTCTGCACCGAACCGAGGACCAGGACACGGCGGCCGGCATGGGGACGCGCGCCCGGCGTGTCGTCCCCGTCGACGCGCGGCCATTGGAGCGTCAACTGCAGGCGGCCGTGGCCACAGAGCAGAAGGCCCCCGAGCGCCGCGACCGCCTGACGCAGATGGGCGCGTTCCGCGTCGTTACCGCCTCCGGCTGCCGACGGGTTCGACGCCGTCCACGCGCCGGGTGCGAGCGAGATTTCGATGCTGTCCTGCCGAGCACCGGCGGCGACGAGCCGGGCCCGCAGCAACAGATCCTCCGTCGGCATTTCGTACTCGAGCAGCTCCGTCATCAGGGTCAACACCGCCTGCAGCCGCGAGGCGTCCCCGAGGTACCGGCTGCCGAGGGCGGGATCGATCTCGCAATCGACGGCGACCCCGCGCGATGCCCCGCGCGCGGCCGCGGCGTCGGCGAGGTTTTCGACGAGTGCGCGCAGGTCGAACGGCGCCGCCGCGGACGCTGTCCCGGCCGGCGACTCACTCCCGGGTTCCGGCAGCCTGCGCAGTTCGGTGGCGAGCCGGAACGCGGCGCGGTAGGCCGCATCGAGCTGCGCACGCGTCGGCGGCGACAGGCCGTCGTCGCGCAGCGCCGCTTCGAGCGCCGTTCGCAGCGCTGCGAGCGGCAACGTCGTGGTCTGGCCGAGGTTGATCAGCCATTCACCCTTCATGCGGCTCGCGAGCTGTGCGGCATCCCGCGCCTCGCGCGCGTCGCGCTGCGTATCCAGTTCGTCGAGCATCGCGTTGACGGAACGACCGAGGCGCGCGAACTCGTCATCGGCCGTCGTCGGCGGCAGCCGTGCGCGGCCACCGTCATGGCCGACATGGCGGACGGCGTTGTCGAGACGTTGCAGCGGGGCGAGAACCCGGCTCGCCATGAACCCGTAAAAACCGAGTCCCGCGGCGAGACCGATTGCGAGACTCGCGAGCAGCAGGCCGTGTTCCGCGCGCTGCGCCTGGGCATACGCGCTGCGTTCGCTGATGGCGCGGAGCACGGCGACGGGCTGGCCCCAGAGATCGCGCAGGATTGCATGGGTCACCAGGTGCGTGTCATCGAGCGCGACCACGTGCACCGAGGTTTCGCCGATGCGGCGCAGGGCCTGGGTGACGTCCGGAGGCGCCGACGCGTCGGGCGCATGCTGCGTGAGTGAGGCACGAAGTATCCGGCGCAGTTCCTCGACGAACGTCTCGTCGAGGAACCGTCCGAACACCAGCGTACCGGCACCCGGCCCCGGATCGCCGGGCTGGCTGCGGTGTATCGGCATGCCGACGAAGGCGAGCGGACCGCGCGTCGTGCGCACGATGCCCCGCAGCGGCTGATCGGTGCGGTGCGGTTCGCGCCAGGCGCCGTCGCGGCCGAGCAGGGTCGGTACGGGATCCGGTGCCGGCGCATCACCGTCCCGTATACGCACCAGCAGCGTGTCCCCGTTGGCGCCGACGACGGCCATCATGTCGATTTTCAGGTTCTGCAGCGCCTCGTCATAGACGTTGCGCTCGACATAAGCGTCGTCTTCGCCGCGCGCGAACGCCCAGGTCTCGTCCCAGGTGGCCCAGTCGCGCGCCGAATGTTCGAGCCGCGCGAGTTCGACATCGACGAGGCGCAGCAGGCGGCCACCGAGCGCGTCCCCGTCGTCGAGCTCGTGCCGGATCATGCTGTCGACGAGGATGTTTCGTGCGATGGCGAAACTCGCCGCGACCCAGGTCACGACGCCGAGCAGGAGCGCGATCAGCACCGCGCGGCGCAGGCTCGTGCCCGCCTGGGACGGCGAGGAGTTCGTCATGCGCGAACGTTCCGGGCGGTCACGGGGCGGGCCGTCAGGGGTGGCGTCATCGATGGGATCCGGCATGCGGCAGGCCCGCAGTTGAATGATGGCACGGCGCGCGGCCGTTCCGCTGTCGGACGAGGCGGATCACGTCAGATGCGTTGCGGCGTCTCGTCCTACGTCTGTGCATGGCCGGCGCATCATCGCGTCACTCGTCATCGCGCACAAGCAACGACGGCGTCCTGCGGGCCCCGGGCACCAGGCCCGCGGCGTCGACGCTTGCCTTCAGCACGAACGCAGGCCGCCACAGGCGCACGAGCATCGGCACAATCGACAGCGCGCCGAGCATGTTGGTCGTCATCAGCATGCACAGCAGCAGCGCCATCTCGCTGTTGAAGCGCAGCGACGAGCCGGGGATCCAGTAGACGATGCCGGCGATGACCATCATTGCCGTGAACAGCACCGCGGCACCGGTCGTGCGCATCGCCGTGAGGATGGCGTCGTCGAGCGTGCGGTGCCTCACCTCTTCACGGATGCGGTCGAGCATATAGATCACGTAATCGACGCCGAGGCCGACACCGACCGAAGTCACCGGCAGCGTGTTGACGTTCAGACCGATGTCGTGAACGGCCATGAACGCCCGGTTCACCATCACGGCGAGGCCGAGCACGAGAAAAATCAGCACACCCGCGAGCACGGACTCGTATGCCAGCATCACCGACAGCACGACCAGCGCGATGATCAGCGCCATCATCGTCAGGTCGGACGCCGCGACTTCCTCGTTCGCGGCGACCGTCGTGCCGACGATGCCGCCGCCCAGGCTGATAGTCACACCCGAGAGTTCGTGGGTGTCGATGAATTCGCGCGCCGCGCGTGCCGCCGCAGTGAGCGTGCGGCCCGTCGCGTCCTTGTAATACACCACGAAGTTCGCACGGGTGCCCTTGAGATCCATGTACTCGAGGATCACCCCCGGTACCGCCGCACCGGCCTCGTACATGAACAGCGTGTTGCCGATGCCGTT
>JADZCB010000361.1 GCA_020851775.1 Gammaproteobacteria bacterium | reverse complement strand
TCGGCGGCATCGTCCATGTAAACCATGTAGTTCGCATTGAAGACGACGCCCTGCTGGTCGCATTCGCCGTAGCGGACGCGGGTGCGGTATTCGAAACTCATGGCGGGATTATACCGGCGGTCGGGTGGCTGACGCCGTGTCGGCGGACTTCCCGAATCCCGGGCGCGGTGCGGCCGCGCCCGTCGGCTTCCGTATACTCGTCACATGAGCGAAATGCCCGAGGACGAAAGCTGGCCGGCGGTCCGCGCGTGGCGGCGGCAGCAGCGCGAACGACTGATCGAACGACGTCTCGCGCTGCCGCACACCGCGCGCCGCAGCGCCGAGGCCGCGATCGCGCGACATCTGCTCGCGGCGGCCGACGCACTCGACGTGTCGTGCGTCGGTTATTACTGGCCGTTCAAAGGCGAAATCGATCTGCACCCGGTGCTGAAGCAACTCGCCGCACGCGGTACACGCGGCGCGCTGCCGGTGGTGATCGAAAAGGGCGCCGCAATGGTGTTCCGTGCGTGGGCGCCCGGCGAGGCCATCGCGCGCGGCATCTGGGACATCCCGGTCCCTGCCGCGGACGTGCGCGTACAGCCGACGCTGCTGCTGATCCCGCTCGTCGGTTTCGACCGCGCCGGCTATCGTCTCGGCTATGGCGGGGGCTATTACGATCGCACGCTCGCCGCGGCGTCGCCGCGACCGATGACGATCGGAATCGGCTACGCCTGCACCCGCCTCGACAGCATCCATTCCCAGCCCCATGACATCGGGCTCGACCGCATCCTGACCGACGACGGCTGGTTCGCGATCGAGCGCAAGGAGGTCCCCATGCACGAACCCGCCTCGTCACCGTGCCAGATGGCAGACGCCGATCCGGCCTATATGGGTTTTCTCGGCGACGCAGAACTCGTCGCGCTGCTCAACGAACTGCTCACCGCCGAACGCGCCGGCGCGCGCGGCGTCGCGACGCTGGCCAAGCGCGCCGAAGTCGACGACGGGCAGTCGCTGCTGCAGACCGTCGCGCGCGACGAAGCGTCGTTCTGCGCGATGCTGAGCCGGCATCTCAAGCGCCTGCATGCCGAGCCGACCTCGGCGACGGGCACGTTCTACGACAAGCTCGTCGCGATGAACGACTACGTGGAGCAGCTCGGCTTTCTCAATCGCGGCCAGTGCTGGGTCGTGCGCAAACTGCGCGAAACCCTGCCGCGCGTGCGGGACGCCGAACTCGCCGGCGATCTCCGGCACATGCTGGACGTCCATGTGCGCAACATCGACGCCTGCGCGAGCGTGCTCACCGGCCTCGGTGTCAGCGCGCAGCCGACGGCGCCCGGTTCCGCATAATCCCGCCGCCGCGCCCGCCGGCGGGATCAGGCGCTCACGCGTCGGTGTAGCGCGGCTGTTTCGCCTTGCAATAGGCGAGTTTGCGGACGATCCGATCGCCGCGGAAGTGGTAGCAGTCGAGGCCTTCGAGGACTTTCGGCTGGCCGTCCATCACGAGATGACAATCCCAGCTCGCCATCACTTTGTCGGCCTCGGGATCGATGAACAGATCGCGACCGATGAACTGCACCGTACCGAATGTCCCCGAGAACAGCGGTTCGAAGGCTTTGCGGATCGCCGCCTTGCCGTGATTGACGGGGCCGTTCACCTCTTCGTAGACGGCGTCCTCGGCAAAGAAGTGCATCAGGCCGTCGAGATCGACGGCATTGAAGCGAGCCGTGAAGTCCTCGACGAGTTTCGTCAACGTGGCGCGGCGGTCGTGCATGACGGTTCCTGCAGGATGGCTACGACGCAAGCGTAACCGATGGCGACGCGCCGCAGGACGGCTGCGCGCCAGCCCGCCGCCGCGCGAGCAGCGCCGGCGAACGGCGCGAACGGCGGGCGAGCGGGAGAACAAAGTGATGAACAATCGTCGCTGCGACGAGTGAAAGGTTGATCCGCGTCACACTTCAATTCACAGTTCGTCCGACAGTGAAAACCTGACTCGAGGGGCGGGAATGGTCGTCGCCCCCCTGAACGAACACCAGAGAGGCCGTCGTGAACGGCTCGCCCGGGAGACACCCATGAGTCCGACCTCGCGCCACCGGTTCCGTCGCTGCGTGGCGGATTTCACTGCGCTGACGATGTTCTGGTCGTCGGTGCTCCCGGCCCAGACGCTGATTCTCCCCGATGGCAACACCGCGACGGCCGTTGCTGCGCACGGCGACACGACGGCAGTCACGACCGCGACGGTGCGCGGCGAGAACGCCTTCAATTCGTTCAGCCGCTTCAATGTCGGCGCCGGCGACACCGTCGATCTCCATTTGCCGGCCGGCACGCGCAACCTGCTGAACCTCGTCCACGACGAGCGCACGCAGATCGACGGCGTGCTGAATTCGATCCGCAACGGCGGCATCGGCGGCACGCTGTATCTCGCGAACCCGCATGGGGTCGTGGTAGGCCCCGGCGGGGTCGTCAACACCGGCGCGCTGCACTTGAGCACGCCGACCCAGGCGTTCATGCGGCGCTTCTTCGACGCGCCGGGCGTGCCGTCGGTGGACGCGACGGCGCAGTTGCTGACCGGCAGTCAGCCGATCGATCCGGATGGCCTGATCTCGGTGCAGGGCAGGGTCAACGCCGTCGACGGTGTCGACGTGCGGGCAGGCACTATCGCGATCGCCGGCGACGTGCGGGCCGATGCGCCGGGCGCGGACATCTTCGCCCAGGCCGTGAACCTCGATGGCCTCGACGGCGCGGCCGGCGTGCGCGTCGAAGCAGGCCGGATCGCGCTCGCTGCGAGCCGCGATCTGGCCGTCACGGGCACCGTCAGCGCCGAGGGTGCGGACGGCGTCGACGGCGGCCGCATCGACTTGCAGGCGGGCGGCGATATCGATCTCGCATCCGGCTCGCGCGTGTCGGCTTCCGGTGGCGCTGGATCCGCGGACGGCGGTCGCGTCGTTGTGCTCGCCGACGATGAAACGCGTCTGGCACGTGACGCGACGGTGGCGGCGCGTGGCGGTGAGGTCGCGGGCAACGGCGGTTTCATCGAACTCAGTGCGCGTCGGCACGTGGCGCTGGCCGGCGGGACCCTCGACGCAGGTGCGCCACACGGCGTCGGCGGTGACATCCTGCTGGATCCCCCGTCGTTCACGTTGAAAGACGGCAGCGCGAGCCCGTCGTCGCCCGGCACATTGACGTTCAGCGGCAAGAGCCTGACGCTCGCAGCCGACGACTTCATCAAGCTCGAGAATTTCACGCTGTCGACGCGCACCGTGAACGGCAGCGGCAATTCCACCGCGGATTCCGGCGCGGTGAATTTTCGCGCCGCGCGCATCGAAATCCTGAATTCCAAGATCCACACCTTCGCCGACGGCAGCTTCAAGGCCGGCGCGATCGGTCTGATCGCAGATGGCGGCGACGTGCTGGTCCGCGATTCCGAACTGTTCGCGCAGGGCGCGACGGCCGCGAACGGCGGCAAGATCACTGTTCATTCGATCGAATCCGACGCGCTGCCGGATCCTTTCGTCGCCAGTGCGGACGGCCGCATCGACGTGCTCGGTTCTCAGTTGAAGGCGGGTGCCGTCGAGATTCTCGCCGACGTCGATGCCGGTTATCTCTTCGATCACGAGAATGCCGCGACCGTCGTCGGTGAAGACGACGACACCACCTGGGACAGCGACATCTTCCTCGAAGATTTCGTCGATCTGTTCTCCGCCATTCGCCCGTTCGTCGGCGTCGTGATCGCGAACACCACCGCGACGGTGAACCTCGGCGCGGGGACGGCCGGCAAGCAGACGAAAATCGACGCAGACGGCACCATCGACATCAAGGCCCAGGCCGCGTCCAGCGCCTCCGCCAGCTCCTATGGCATCGCGGCGTCGATCGGGTACGGGAGCAGCACGGCGAACGCGACCGTCGATCTCGGCGGCGAGACCGTGATCACCGGCGGTGGATCGATCACCATCGGCTCCTACATCGACAACACCGTCGATGTGGTGGCGAAGGTCGTCGACCCGACCGAGAAGGACAAGGGCAAGGTTCCCGTCGACATCGCCGTCGCCTACACCACGGCGACCGGCACGGCGTCGACGACGGTCGGCAGTGGCGTGACGATCACCGGCAAGGCGAGCGGCGTGGACGACGAGGTCACGATCGAAGCGGTCAGCAGCAAGGACCTGTCCACCGAGGTCGGCGCCGGCGCCGGCAACGATCTCTTCGGCGCAGCGGTCGCGATCACGCATTCCGACACCCGTGCCGTGACCACCGTCAATGGCCGCGTGACGTCGAACGCGAATCTCGCAGTCGAGGCGGTCGCCGTGACCGACGGCAACGACACGACGGCCGAGTCCGCCATCGGCGACACGCTGTTCGAGTATTCGAAGGACGACCTTTCGAACCCGAAGTTTTCTCGTCTGAACACGACGACAGTGCTGCAAGGGCTGGTCGAAAAAATTGGCGATCGCATCGCGAGCGGCAGCGAGATGTCAGGCGACAGCGGGACCAGCAGTTCCTTCGTCAAGGACAACGGAGTCTCGGCCGCCGTCGCCATCGCCAATCACCGCAACGAAGCACACGCGACGGTGGGGGCGGGCGCCGACCTCGAGGCGAAGAAGGACCTCGACGTGCTGGCGAAGACGGAGGACCGCCAGACGCTGTCCTCGACGAGCGAAGTCGCGCCGTCGCGCCCCGATGGCAAGTCGGGCAGCGAAGCCGGCGGCGGTACGGGTGGTGGCGACAAAAAGAATGCGATCGCCGCCGCGGTGCTGGTCGGAAACTTCGACAACGTCGCCCAGGCCACCGTCGCGGGGTCGGCAGGCGCGGGCAAGCGCGCGCACCTGGATGCCCTCGGCACGCTGTCGGTCACAGCCGAGACGCTGAATCCCTACGAGGTCAACTGGGCACCGCTCGATCTCTTCTCCGAGCCGCAGACGATCTCGGGCTGGCTCGAGGCTATTCCAGGTTCCGATCTCGGCATCCCGGGTACCTTCTTCAACACCTGGGCGCAGGCCGCGGCCGAAGGCGAGCAGAACGGGCTCGCCGGCAGCGTCAACGTGCTGGACATCGACAATACGGCGCAGGCCGTGATCGGCGACTTCACCGACATCAACCAGGATACGGTCTTCCTCGGCGCGACTGCGCCCGGCGACGTCGCGGTCGAGGCGAAGTCGGAGGTGATGACCGTCAATCTGTCCGGTGTCGCCGAGTTCTTCCTCGAGGCGATCAAGTCGAAAGGCAAGGATCTCTTCTCGACCGGCGGCAAGAAATCCGGCGTCGGCGGCGTCTATCTCGGCACTGCGTACGACAACCATGTGCGCGCCGAGATCGACGACGGTGCGCAGGTCGATGCGACGAATCTCAGCGTCGAGGCCAGCACCGACGTCACCAACGTCTCGATCGCGATCGCGGGGGCGAAGGCCGGCAAGTACGGTTTCGGCGGCAGTTTCTCCAGCGTCGATATCGACAACGACACGACGGCACGGATCAGCGACGCGGCCACGGTCGATCTCCGCGGCACGCTGTCGATCCTCGCCGACGACTACGCGCTCGACGTCAACACGGC
>JADZCB010000360.1 GCA_020851775.1 Gammaproteobacteria bacterium | reverse complement strand
GCTTGCTGGTTGGCGTTCATCCACGCCATGAAGTCGTCGGGTGTCTCGTATGGATCGTACGCGGCAACCGGTAACGTCTGCGCCAGCAATGCGGCGACACAAGCGTATCGGAAATGCTTCATGAGAACCTCCGTCCGTTACTGTTGTGGCAGGTCAGATGCAGCGACGTGCGTCAGGCACGTCGCTGCGATGCCGTTCGGCTGAGCGAACTTGGCAAGCGCGAGATCTCGAGCGGGCTGTCGTGGTGTCTTCATCCCGTTGCCGACAGAAACGGAAGCCACGCCTTTGCCAAAGTTCATATGCGTTTTCCATCCGAGAAGGGACGCGCAATTCAGTATGGTACAAAGTTGAATTTAATTCAAATACAAGAAAACGCCGGCGAGCCGTGGGTGGTCCTCATGGCGGGGCGGGTGGATTGCCGGGGGTAAGCCGCTGCGATGCGGTTAGGAGCGTACGCGGTATCGTGTGCGTCGCCGGGCATGTTTTGGTGGCAGTGCACAACAGTCGGAGTGCGGCGCCTGCAACATCGTGCTCGTCGCGCTCACCGCTGCATCGGGCGGGTGGTGGGCACGACTCGCGACGGACGGCGGATGCCGCCGTCGCGAATGCCGTCAGATCATGTCCGACGACTCATGCGGTCAGGGCTGGCGGAAGCGGGAGAAATCCGGTGGACGCTTCTCGAGAAATGCGCTGGCTCCTTCCTGCTGCTCTTCCGACCAAAAGCGAGGCGTGGTCAGATGACGCCGGAGCTGATCGTTCTGGCCGAGCAGATAGCTCCATTCCTCGACGAATGACGCCTTGAGGATCCGCAGACAGGTGGGGGAGAGAGCCAGAAGCTCGCGACACCACCGGTTCACCTCTTCGTCGAGTCGCTCATAGGGCACGACGACATTGACGAGACCCATGTCGTACGCCTGCTGGGCCGTGTACCGCCGGGCAAGCATCCACATCTCCCGGGCACGCTTCGCGCCAACGACGCGGGTCAGATAGCTGACGATTCCCCCGC
This sequence comes from Gammaproteobacteria bacterium, assembly GCA_020851775.1. Classification (GTDB taxonomy): domain Bacteria; phylum Pseudomonadota; class Gammaproteobacteria. The sequence goes on along the minus strand of JADZCB010000360.1, from coordinate 4,736 downwards.
ATGCAGGGCTGCCGACCCGCGGGCCGTTCTGGCCAAAGATGGCATGTTCGGCCGCGATGGTGAAATCACAGAAGTACGCGATGTGGTTGCCGGCCCCGACTGCGTAACCGTTCACGCGGGCAATCACGGGCTTCGGGCAGAACGACAGCACCTGGTGGAACAGGTAGGGCTCGAGGATCTGCCGTTCGAGGCCACCCTCCTTTTCCCAGTTCACATCGCCGCCGGCGCAGAACGCCTTGTCACCCGTCCCGGTCAGGACGACGACGCCCACCTCCGGATCGCTTGCTGCGCTTTCGACGGCCAGTGTCATTTCCTTCAGAGTGTCACCGGTGAACGCGTTGTACTGCCTGGGGCGATTGAACGTGATTGTCGCCACGCCATCGCCGACCGCGTAAATCAAATCCCGATACTCGGCCATTACATCCCTCCTGGCTGCGACACCGATTCAGGATGGCGCAGCCGCGTTATGTCATTCCACGACCGACGCTTGCGCGCCGGGCGCCCCTCGCACCCACCCGCATGCGCCATGGACCACTCAGCGTGTAGCAGTCGCCTGGCGCCGCAGCTCGAGTCTCGCAATCTGGGCTCGATGCACTTCATCAGGCCCGTCGGCAAGACGCATGGTCCGCGTGCGCGCCCACGCCCGGGCGAGGCCGAAGTCAGTCGTCACCCCGCCGCCACCATGGGCCTGGATCGCATCGTCGATCACCTTCAGCGCAATGTTTGGCGCGGCGACCTTGATCATCGCTATCTCCATGCGGCCCACCTTGTTGCCGACGGTATCCATCATATAGGCCGCCTTCAACGTAAGCAGCCTCGCCATCTCGATGTTGATGCGGGCGTCGGCAATCCGCTCGTGCCATACGCTGTGCTCGACCACCGGTTTCCCGAATGCGACGCGCGTCGTCAGCCGGGCGCACATTTGTCCGAGTGCGCGCTCCGCGGCACCGATCAATCGCATGCAATGATGGATGCGGCCCGGCCCGAGCCGGCTCTGCGCTATCTCGAAGCCGCGGCCCTCTCCGAGCAGGATATTGTCCGCGGGCACGCGCACGTTTTCGAAGAGTACCTGCGCATGGCCGTGCGGGGCGTCGTCGAAGCCAAAGACCGGCAGATGACGCTCGATCGTGATGCCCGGTGTCGTCGGGTCGACCAGGATCATCGAGTGCTGTTTGTGGCGCTCCGCATCCGGTGCGCTCCGACCCATGAAAATAATGATGTTGCACCGTTTGTCGTGGATCCCGGAGCTCCACCACTTCCGTCCGTTGAGGACGAACGCGTCGCCGTCCCGCACGATGCGGCTGTCGATGTTCGTCGCATCGGACGACGCGACGGCCGGCTCCGTCATGCAGAACACGGAGCGGGTCTTGCCATCGAGCAGCGGCGTCAACCATTTCTTCTTGTGTTCGGCAGTCCCGAAGTGCGCGATGACTTCCATGTTGCCAGTGTCGGGCGCCGAACAATTGAATACTTCCGACCCCATGTGGGAACGCCCCATTTCTTCCGCAACGGGTGCGTATTCGAGATTGCTGAGCCCCGGGCCGTATTCCGAATCCTTCATGAACAGATTCCACAAGCCCGCTTCCCTGGCCTTGGCCTTGAGCGCTTCCATGATGGGTGGCGTGTCCCATGGAGATGCAGCAGCGCGAATCTGCTGCTCATAGACTTCCTCATTCGGGTAGACGTGTTCGCGCATGAAATCCGCAACCCGCCCGACGATCTCTTTCACCTTGTCCGTATGTTCGAAGTTCATGTTCGTTCACCCTCTATCGCTTCGATGGTATCCGTTTCGGCCGGCAGTCAGTGGCGTTTGCCAGCCCCTTCTGTGCTCGGCAGCGAGCAGGCGGCGAGCACGCCGAAGCTTCCCGCGATGCCAGCACCTGCACGGGTTGCCTCGTTTCTCCAGAGTTGAATATAATTCAAGAACGATGATGGAGCCATCGGCGCTGTCGAATGTGAGGACGATGCCGAGCCGACGCGGCGGCAGGTTCTGCCGTGACTGGCGATGGAGAACGTAAGACCCCATCGGAGGCAACCTCCGGATCACGATACGAAGCACGCTTCCAAGGAGAAGTGCAATGGGAATACTCGACGGAAAAGTTGTCCTGATCACGGGCGCAGGTCGCGGGATCGGGCGTGAGTTCGCATTGGCTGCCGCACAGGCCGGCGCCAGGATCGTCGTCAACGACCTCGGTACGTCGACCGATGGAACGGACATCGAGGGCACGCCGGCGCAGGAGGTTGTCAAGGAAATTCAGGCGATGGGTGGCCAGGCGGTCGCCAACTTCGGCAGCGTAGCGAGCTATGACGATGCGGAAGCGATGGTCGCCACCGCGATCGCACATTACGGCCAGCTCGATGCGGTGATCAACAACGCCGGCATTCTACGGGACCGCATGTTTCACAAGATGAGCGTCGAGGAATGGCGTACGGTGATCGACGTGCACCTCAATGGCAGCTTCAATGTCAGTCGCGCCGCGGCCGATCACTTCCGCACGCGGGAGACGGGCGCGTACGTTCACATGACCTCGACGGCGGGCCTGATTGGAAATTACGGGCAGGCGAATTATGCGGCCGCGAAGCTCGGTATCGTTGCGCTTTCGAAGAGCATCGCGCTCGACCTCGGACGCTACAATGTGCGCTCGAACTGCATCGCCCCGTTCGCCTGGACGCGCATGATCGGCACGATCCCGATCACCGACGAGATCCAGCGGGAACGCGTTGAACGCTTGAAACGGATGACTCCGGCCAAGATTGCGCCGCTGGCCGTTTTCCTGTGCTCGGACGCGGCACGCGAAGTAAGCGGGCAGATCTTTGCCGTGCGCAGCAACGAGATTTTTCTCATGAACCAGCACCGGCCGCTGCGGTCGATGCATCGCAGCGAGGGCTGGACCGTCGACACGATAGCCGAACATTGCATCCCGGCACTCAAGCCCAGCTTCTATGCGCTGGACCGCACCCAGGACGTCTGGGTGTGGGATCCCGTATAACTGTACGCAGATGCATGGGACGACCGGGCGGCGGGTCGCGTGGCGCCCCATCAGGGGCTGCGATGCGGCCCGCCGGCAGCAGCGACGTCCGGTCGTCGTTCACGAGAAAATCATTGATATAGGAGTGACGCCGACATGCGGGATCACAGCGCTCTGATTGGTACTATCATCCACGAGGCGGAGGCCACGGTCGCGGCCCGCGATCACATTCTCTATGCGCTCGCGCTCGGCTATGGCAGCGATCCGGTCGCCGCAGATCACCTTGCGCATGTCTACGAGGAAAACCTCGTCACGCTGCCCGGCATGGCGATGATCATCGCTTATCCGGGCTTCTGGATGCGCGATCCGCGTTACGGCTTCAACTGGCAGCAGGTGCTGCACGCCGAAGAGGCGATCGAGATCCATACGGCGCTGCCGGTAGCCGGGCGTGTGCATGGTCGGACCGTGATCGAAGACGTGGTCGATCGCGGTGAAGGGAAAGGCTGCTTCGTCTATCTGCGGAAGGAATTGCGCGATGCCGGCGGCACTCTGTTGGCGAGTGTCGTGTCCAATACGCTGGCGCGCGCCGACGGTGGATTCGGTGGTGGGGGTACGCCTCGGCCACCGATGCCGGCCCCTCCGGCGCGCGTACCCGATACGGTCGTCGATCTGTCTACACTGCCTCAGGCCGCGCTGTTGTATCGGCTCAGCGGCGACATGAATCCGCTGCATGCCGATCCGGTCATTGCCCGCGCCGCGGGCTTCGAGCGGCCGATTCTGCACGGCCGTTGCACGCTGAGCATGGCGATACGGGCGCTAATCGACGGGTGTTGCGAGCGGGACGCGACGCGGCTGCGATCAGTCGCAGTGCGCTTCACCGCGCCGGTTCTGCCTGGCGAGACGCTGCGTACCGAACTGTGGCAAAACGGCGCTGAGATAGGTTTCCGGACGAGCGTAGTCGAGCGCGAAATCGTCGTGTTGAACAATGGGATTGCGCGCATCGTGATCTGAAGGGCTGGGCGCAAATACGGCTCGCCGACGCTTGCCACGCCTGGGAGCCTGGACCGCAAGGTTCCGCGTCGACGCGTTCGCTTACCTCCCTGTTTCACTCGAGCGGGTTGTCCTTCGGGCACAGGCACGCGCGGATGGTCCTGGACGGGTGTCCTATGGCTCGTAGCCGGCAAGCTCCAGCATCGAGTCGTGGAAAAGAGTCAGCACCTGGGATAGAGACAGTTCGTCGTCAAAATAGACCGCCGTTCTCAGACCAACGAGTTGTGCATAAGCGATTTCGGCCAAACGTCGCGCGTCGCCGGTCCGCCCATGCGGGGTCTTTTCGAACAGCTCAGTCAAATACGTCTTGGCGCGCCGATCGAGCGTCGCCTTCTCACGCCGCAGCAGGCTGTCGTTCACGGCCAGGCCAAAACATTCCAGCATGAAGCCCATATTGGCACGCGTCATGCCTCGACCGCCGAACGAAATCTGGGCCAGCGAATCGATCTGCTGCTTTGGTGCCTCGTTCCGAATTTCTTCCAGCCGAACCAGAAACTTGTCGGCGACATCATGAAAGTAGTGTTTGAGTATCGCGCCTTTGCCACGGTAGTAATAAAGCACATGGCTCGGTGAGAGACCTGCGGCGCGCGCGACTTCAGCCAACGTGGTTTTCGCGTAGCCCTTCGTGTTCACGCATTCGCCGAGTGCATTCAGAATGGCGTCCCGCCGCTGGTCACCGCGTCCATTCGGCGTGTCCTTCGCGACGGCTTTCTTCTT
>JADZCB010000359.1 GCA_020851775.1 Gammaproteobacteria bacterium | reverse complement strand
TCTACCACGCCCACGAGGCGCCGAACGGCGAGCTCGGCTTCTATCTCGTAAGTGCCGGAGCAGGGGTGCCGTGGCGCGTGCACTGCCGCGCGCCGAGCTTCGTGCACATGGGCGGCCTCGCGCGGCTGCTCGAAGGCTACCAGCTCGCCGACATCATCCCGACGTTCGGCTCGGTGAACATGATCGGCGGGGAGTGCGATCGATGAGCGCCTCGCCGACGTTCGCCTCGCTCGTGCCCGAGTTCGACGCGCTGCGACGGCGCTTTCCGCCGGGCTTCGAGTCGTCGCTGGTGCTGCCGTGCCTGCGGCGGCTGCAGGAGGCGTGGGGCCACGTCGAGGACAGCGACATCGCCGCGCTCGCCGAGTATCTCGCCGTGCCTCGCGTGCAGATCGAGGAAGCATTGTCCTTCTACGGCCAGCTGCGCCGTGAACCCGTCGGCCGCTGGCATGTCGAGGTCTGTCGCAACGTGTCCTGTTCGCTCCGCGGCGCGGAGACGCTGCTCGAGCGGTTGTCGTCGAAGCTCGGCCTCGCGCCCGGCGACACGTCCGCCGACGGCCGCTTCACGCTGTCGACGTGCGAGTGCCTCGGCTCGTGCGGCACGGCGCCGGTCGTGCTCGTCAACGGCGTGTATCACGAGAACGCGAGCGCGCCGGAGATCGAACGGATGATCGAGGGACTGGAACGCGCATGACGAAGCTGATCATGACCTTCCCGGTCACCGAAACGTCTCACACGCTGGCGTCCTATCGCTCGCGCGGCGGCTACGCGACGCTCGAGCGCGTGGTGCGGGAGATGCGCCCCGAGGACGTCACGCGCGAAGTAACCGCGGCAGGCGTGCAGGGACGCGGAGGCGCCGCGTTCCCCGCCGGCCGCAAATGGAGCGTGATCAAGCTCAACGACGGCCAGCCGCACTACCTCTGCGCGAATGCCGACGAGGGCGAGCCGGGGACGTTCAAGGATCGCTGGATCCTCGAGAACGCGCCGCACCTGCTGCTCGAGTCGATGCTGATCGCCGCCTACGCGCTGCAGGTGAGGCACGCGTTCGTGTACATGCGGGGCGAGTTCGACTTGCCGTATCGGCGTCTCGCGAGCGCGATCGACGAGGCAACTGCGGCCGGGCTGATGGGCGAGCGCATCCTCGGCAGCGCATTCGACTGCGATGTCCTGATCTATCGCGGCGCCGGATCGTATGTCTGCGGGGAAGCCTCGGCGCTGCTGACGTCGATCGAAGGCAAGCGCGGCTATCCGCGCAACCGGCCGCCCCGGCTCACGGTGCGCGGTCTCTACCAGCGCCCGACGGTCGTCAACAACGTCGAGACGCTGTCGAACATCACCGGCATCGTCCGCGACGGGGCCGCGGCGTTCCGCGCCGTCGGCACCGCCGACAGCCCCGGCACGCGGCTCGTCTCGGTGTCCGGCCACGTCAACCGCCCGGGCGTGCACGAGATCGACCTCGGGTACGCGTTCGAACGGCTGCTCGACGACTGCGGCGGCGTGCTCGACGGGCGTGCCCTGAAGGCAGTGATTCCGGGCGGCATCTCGAGCAAGGTGCTGACCGGCGACGAGATCATGCCGCTGGCGCTCGATCACGAGTCCCTGGCGGCGGCCGGCTCGTCGCTCGGGTCCGGCGGGATGATCGTCATCGCCGAGGGCACGTGCATGGTGCGCCTGCTGCAGGTCATGCTGCGCTTCTACCACCACGAGTCGTGCGGGCAGTGCACGCCGTGCCGCGAAGGCATGGGCTGGCTGCACCGGATCATCGATCGCATCGTGGCCGGCGAGGGGCGGCCGGAGGACATCGACCGGCTGTACCGGATCTCGGCCGCGAACGACGGCACGACGATCTGCGGCCTGGGCGACGCCGCCGGCTACGCAACGTCCGGAATCCTCAACAAGTTCCGCCCCGAGTTCGAATACTGGATCGAGCACAAGCGCTCGCGCTTCGACGGAAACCTCGTATGCCGCGCATCGTCGTAGACGGCCGCGCGATCGACGCGGCGGGCGGACAGTCGGTCATCGAGGCCGCGCGCGCGCACGGCATCGACATTCCGCACTTCTGCTGGCACCCGTCGCTGTCGGTGGCCGGCAGCTGCCGCGTCTGCGTGGTAGAGGTCGAAGGACGCGGGCTCGACATCGCCTGCAACCTGCCGGCGACCGAGGGCATGCAGGTGTTCACGGATTCGCCGGCCGTGCGCGAGCGGCGCAGGGAGATGCTCGAGCTCACGCTCCTCAACCACCCGGTCGACTGCGGCATCTGCGACAAGGCGGGCGAGTGCACGCTGCAGGATTACCACTACGCGCACAACGGAGCGGCATCCGCATCCGGCGAGCGCAAGGTGCGCGCGACCAAGTTCCACGCGCTGTCCGACCGGATCGTGCTCGACAACGAGCGCTGCATCCTGTGCTCGCGTTGCGTGCGCTTCACGCACGAGGTGTCGAAGTCGCACGGTCTCGGCATCCTGCACCGCGGCGACGGCTCGCTGCTGCGCGAGACCGGGGACGGCGCCTTCGCGCGCGATCCGTATTCCGACAACGTGCTCGACGTCTGCCCGGTGGGCGCGCTGCTGTCGCGAAGCTCGCTCTACCGCGCGCGGGTGTGGTATCTGCAGCCGACGCGCTCGGTCTGCCCGGGCTGCGCGCGCGGCTGCCCGGTCGACCTCTGGCACCGCAAGCCCGAATGGCGGCTCAATGCGCTCGATCCGGCGAAGAACCGCGCGATCGTGCGCGTGACGCCGCGCGACGATGGGCGGCCCGAGGGCCCGTGGATCTGCAACAAGGGGCGCGATCTCGCGGCGCTGTTCGAGCGGCCGCGGGCGATGCAGGCGATGCTGCACGGGCGTGCGGTCCCGCTCGACGTGGCGATCGATGCCGCCGCAGACTTGATCGATAGCTCGAAGACGCGCATCGCGCTCGTGTCGAGCTGGGCCAGCAACGAGGAGCTCGCTGCGTTCAAGGATGCGCTCGGCGAGCGCTTCACGACGTTCGTCAAGGAGGACCACCGGCCGCTCCCGGGCGAGACGATCGAGGATGATTTCCTCATCCGCGCCGACAAGAATCCGAACGCGACCGCGGCCGCGGCGCTGTTTCCGGTTCGCGGCAAGCCGATGTCGGCGGCGCCTTCCGGTCAGCCGCCCGACCTCGTGCTGGCCTGGGGCGAGGGATTCGACGCGCGCGGCCTGCCGGATGGAGCACGCGCGATCGTCCTCGACGCCTACGGCCACGCCGATCACGCGCGGGCGGACGTGTTCATCCCGCTGTCGATCCAGACCGAGCGTGCCGGCCACTACACGAACTTCCAGGGCGTCGTGCGCGCGTTCGACGCGTGCTTCGACAAGCCTGCATCGGTCGCGGATGCGCAGGAGCTGTTCGCGGCCCTAGCCGTTGGCGCGAGGGTGCCCGCATGATGCAGGACCTCGCCGTCTCCGCGGTGTTCATCGCCTACGCGATCGGCGTGCTGATGACGTTCGGCCTGGTGCTCACCTGGGTCGAGCGCAAGGAAGCGGCGATCATGTCGGACCGGATCGGCGCCAATCGCGCGTACATCCGCATTCCCTTCACGAACGCGCGCCTCGTCTGGTGGGGCCTGTTCCACGGCTTCGCCGACGGCATGAAGATGCTGCTGAAGGAGGATTTCCGGCCGGACAGCCACGATCGCTTCGCCTACGCGATCGCGCCGTGGGTCGCCTTCGCGCCGGTGCTGTTCGTGTTCGCCGTGATCCCGTTCGGCGGCACGTTCGTTCCAGCGCGACTGTTCGCGGACTTTCCGGCGATCGCCGCATGGTTCGCCGATCGCGCCTATCCGCTGCAGATCGCGCGCCTGGACGCGGGGCTTCTGGTCGTGTTCGCGTTCGGCGGGCTCGCGGTCATCGGCGCGATGCTCGCCGGCTGGTCGTCGTCGAACAAGTTCTCGCTGCTCGGGGCGCTGCGCGCCGGCTCGCAGATGATCTCCTACGAGCTCGTGCTCGGCTTGAGCCTGCTCGGGCTGATCGTCATCTACGGCACCGTCGACCTCGACGCGATCGTGCGCCAGCAGTCGGGAACGCTGCTCGGGTTCCTGCCCGCCTGGGGCCTGTTCCTGCAGCCGTTCGCGGCGATCCTGTTCCTGACGGCCGCGACGGCCGAGAACAAGCGCATTCCGTTCGACCTGCCCGAGGCCGAGTCCGAGCTCGTCGCCGGCTACTTCACCGAGTACAGCGCGATGAAGATGGGCCTTTTCATGTTCGCGGAGTTCATCGAGATCGCGATCATCGCTGCGCTCTTCACGACGCTGTTCCTCGGCGGCTACAACCTGCCGTACATGACCGACGCGGGTTTCGTGCTGCCCGGCGGGCGCGAGATCGCGATGAGCCACGGCGCCGTGCTCGCGACGCAGGTCGTCGTCTTCCTCGCCAAGGTCATGTTCATGTGCAGCTTCCAGATCCTGGTCCGCTGGTCGCTGCCGCGCTTCCGCTACGACCAGGTGCTGCGCTTCGCGTGGAAGTTCC
>JADZCB010000358.1 GCA_020851775.1 Gammaproteobacteria bacterium | reverse complement strand
GCAACGACGTGCTGCTGCTGGCGGGCCGTTTCCTCGAATCGAATCGCGCGCGACTCGGCCTGCGCAGCCTGCGGCTGTCCGCCGCCGCCGAAGCGGCGCTGTGCCGCTATCGCTGGCCCGGCAACGTGCGCGAGCTCGAGCACGTGTTGAGCCGCGCCGCCTTGAAGGCCGTCAGCCGCGGCGCCGATCGCCGCAACATCGTGACGCTGGAGCCGGACATGCTCGATCTCGATGCCGACGCGCTGGCGGCGAACGATCGCACGCCAGCCCCGCCGCGCGAGACCGCTGCGCCGCCGATCGCACCGCTGCACGAGATCGTCGCGAGCGCCCAGCGCGACACGATCCGCCAGGCGTTGCTGCACCACCGACACAACTGGGCCGCCGCTGCCCGCACACTCGAACTCGATCCGAGCAATCTGCACAAACTGGCGCGGCGGCTGGGCCTCAAGTAGCCGGTCCGCGGCACCGCGCCGCGTGCTCGATTTTGGCTGTCGCCGTTTGTACGCGCGCTGCGCGGGCTACGAAATCACGTGGCGTCCGAGCCCATTTCACGCTGAAACGGGAATTTCACCGAAGAAATCTCCCCGATCCCTCGGCGCTGCGTGCCGCGCCGGCGCTATGCTCGGCACCGTTGGATCGATGTCACTCAGGGAGAAGACATGTCGAAGCGTTGTTGGCCGGATCTGCATGCATGCGTACTGACGGCGCTGCTCACCGGCGCGCTCGCGACTCCGGCCGAGGCCGCCGGGCTGTTCGACAAGCTCAAGCAGTTGGCGGGACCCACGGGATATGTCGTGCGCGGTCGCCTGCAAACTCACGACGAGCAGTGGGTCACCTGCTTCAACGGCATCAAGACCGGTTACCTCGGCGCCGCGGACATGGCGCGGCCCGGTGACGCGCGGATCAATCCGGCGACCGGCCAGATACAGATGTCGACGGCCGCGATCCCGGCGATCGTGATGACGCGCGACGGCACCGTGACCTCGAACGACTGCGACTCGCTCGACGCCCAGCATATGCTGGTGCTGGTCATGCCGCAGGCGCCGGGTGCGACGGCCGGCGATGGCCTCATCCGCGACAAGTACGGCTGCGGCGTATGGACCGAGGATGAATTCCGCGTCGCCGACAAGGACGAGATCATGGCCTGCCAGGCGCGTGTGATTACTGAGCGTGAAGCGGCGCGGCTGCGCCCCCAGGCCGTCGCGCCGGACACCGGCTATCGCGACGCGTACGGCACTCCCTGCGTGACTGCAGACATGAACGGTGACGAGATCGTCCGCAACACCGGCAGCTTGCACGAGTGTCAGATGGATGCCGTCTCCGAACGTGCGTGGAATCGCGCTCAGGCCCACTCGCAGGCAGCCGCGGCGGGTAGCGGTGCCGCGTCGGCCGGGCCAGGAGAGGCTCAGCGGCAAGCCGCCGTCGCCAGGCTGCAACAGGACACCGCAGCGAAGTTTGCGGCGATCCAGGCCGGTGCCGGCGCGGCGGCCGCCGCCCCTGCCGCCGCCGCGAGCGCCGAGGATCTCGCCTGGGACGGCGCCAAGCTCTGCGGTCTGAAGCCCGCCTACATGATGCAGTTGAAGGACGAGGCGCTCGCCTTCGTGCGCATCGACCAAGCCGCCGATCGCATCGTGATGGCCGAGATGGCCGGCGGTGCGCGCCAGGAGATCGCGCTCGACGGCAACGCCTTCGCGCAGCGCGTGTCCTTCAACGCACAGGCGACCGGTCAGGGCGGCGACACCTGCGGTCGCGCATTCTGGAACGCGGAAGCGTACAAGGCGGCGACGACGGCGATGAGCGCGCCCTGAGGTCTTGGGCATCGTAGCCCGGGTGCAGCGTAGCGCTACCCGGGATCTTCGAGCTACGAAGATCCTTGTCGCGTAGCCCGGAAGAAGCGGCGCGGAATCCGGGAGTTCTGCGCCCGGGCGTCTCTTTCATGATGACGGATGACGCACGCGCGTCGCGATCGTTGGGCTTCCTTCGTCAGCCCTACGGCCCTGCGCGCTCCACCCGGGCTACCGACTCGTCACGGCTGACGCAGTGCTTCGAAATCGCGCTGATCGTAGGCGCGATGCGCGCAGCGCGTGTCGAAGGCATCGCGCGCGGCGTTCAAGGCGGCGATGTCGGCGTTGATCGCCTGCCCGCCATCGACGGCGTGATGATCTTCTCCGGCAAGAAGGCCGAGGTGATCGATCTGACGACCACCGACGCCAACCTGCCGCTGAAGAACCCGCGCGAGATCTGCGCCAAGGCGCCCGGTGTCTTCGTCTACGACATGGACGGCGGCGGCAAACAGATCAACATCGCGACGCGCGGCCTCGATCCTCATCGCGGATGGGAGTTCGACATCCGCAAGAACGGCTTCATCTCCAATTCGGACATCTACGGCTATCCCGCGCGCCACTTCACCTTGTCGCTCGAGGCCGTCGAGCGGATCGAACTGGTCCGCGGCACAGGTGCCCCGCAATACGGCGCCCAGTTCGGCGGCATGCTGAACTACGTGACGAAACGCGCGGGACCGGCCCAGGGTCTCGGTTTCGAAAGCGTCAATTCGGTCGGCTCCTGCGGCACGCGCAGTACCTACAATGCCTTGAGCGGGTGCCTCGGGGCGGCCGACTTCTACGCCTACTACAGCAAGCGCGACGCCGACGGCTAACGCGACCATGCCGCAAGCGACGCCGAGTACTACGGCCTCACGTCGAACTCGGCGACAGCATCGACTTCACCGCGGAACTCAACCGCTCGACCTGCCTGAGCCGGCTCGCCGGTCCGCTGACGGACGCCATGTTCGAGGCGAATCCACGGCAGGCTACCCGCGAGCGCCACGCTGCTCCACAGCTACGCCGCCGACAGCTACGCCGATGCGCTGAACACGGTGCGGTCGGCCTCGTACCTGCCTACGGCCTGCTCGATCTGTCGGCGCGCGAGCCTGAACAATCTCACCGACGAGCAGTGCTTCACCGAGCGCCCGGAGTTCTACCCGGGCCCCGGCGTGCGGCCATCGGATGGGCGGTCCTTTCAGATCGTGGTCGGCGTTTCGTTTTAGCAGCGCAATGCCCGCGAACTATTTGCTTCACACCACATCGCAGCGATACCCGATTTTCGGAAAGTGCACGCAGACTTCGCCGAGCTGCGGATCGTCGGGCTTGATCGACAGGCTGTTGACGGTGGTGCCGACGAGCTCGCCGACGACTTCGCATTCGGCATAGTCGGTCGGTGACACGACGACTCGCGTGCCGGCCGCGATGCCCAGCGGATCGCCCGTCGCGATGCCGGTGCAGGCCAGCGGCCGAGACTCGCGCGCGATGCGCAAGGCCACGGTCGGCTCCATTTCCGTGCGCGTGCCATGGCCGACCGCGTCGAGGCGCGCGAGCCATTCGTGGACGCGCGGATAGCGGGCGTAGGCGCGCTTCGCTTCGTTCGGCGCGAAGCGATCGAGGAACCACGGATCCCACATCGCATGCAGATCGACGAGGCCGGGCTTCTCGCCGGTGAGGAAACGACGGCCGTCGGCGAGCTGCATGTCGATGAAGTCGGTATGTGCGTCGCGCTGCCGCAGGCAGCCCCTCTTCGAAGGAAATCAGACGCCGCCGCGACGGCGTCGCTTGCAGAGCGCCAGCACGCCGCTGCCCAAGAGCAGAGCGGACGCCGGCAGCGGCACCGTGTTGCCGACACCGGGACTCACGTAGAGCGTGAAGTTCGCCGCGTCGGCGAAGTCGGGATCGATGGTGATCAGCGGGTCGATGCAGGCGGCGCTGCCGGCGTTGTCGAGGTTACCGACCAGGCTCTGGCCGTGCGCGAAGGCGTACATGTCGATCGACATCGGCACGCCGATTCTGATCTGTCCGCGCAGGGTGAAGGTGCCCGACGACGTACAGCCGCCGGTGCCCGCGGCGCAGTCGATGTGCGCCAGGTCCGCCGCGAAACTGTTGGGAATGAAATCTGAATTATCGACCTTGATGAGGACTCCTGCGTCGGTGGTGTGACGATATCCTGCGCTCGAAACGCTGATCATGGTGCAATGTGCACACGAATGCGCAAGTGACGTGAAGGAGAGGGTCGATGAAATCCTTCCGCAAGGAACTGTGGTTCGACATTCCCGAGCGCGTCGGCTTCGAGAACATCACGCGCGCGATCGAGGCCTGCGTCACCGACAGCGGCGTGCGCGAAGGGCTGGTGCTCGTCAACGCGATGCATATCACCGCCTCGGTGTTCATCAATGACGACGAGCGCGGTCTGCACGCGGACTTCACGCGCTGGCTCGAGACACTCACGCCGCACACGCCGATCGCGCGCTACCAGCACAACGCAACGGGCGAGGACAACGGCGACGCGCATCTGAAACGGCAGGTGATGGGGCGCGAGGTCGTCGTCGCGATCACCGAGGGCAAGCTCGACTTCGGGCCCTGGGAGCAAATCTTCTACGGCGAGTTCGACGGTCGGCGGCGCAAGCGCGTGCTGGTGAAGATCATCGGCGAATGAACGGACGCAGGCATGGCGCGGGGGCTGGGAAAAGATCCCGAGCGTGTCCCGCCGGTAATGCATCACGGATCCAAGCCGCGGCGCGGCCTGGATGATGAAGTAGGATTCGAGCGTCCATCGGGGGTTCACGTTCAACGACCATGCGGCCGCGCGGCCGCGGCGTCTTCACGCATCGACAAGGAAGGTTGCACATGCTTCGCTATGCATTCATCGGCTGCAGTCTCATCGCCGTTGCCACCGGCGCCCAGGCTGCACAGATCGCCTGGACGTTCACTGGTACCGTCTCCGAGCGCTTCGAGGCGGTCAGCGACGATCCAATCGCCGATCTGCTCGGCGTGCCACGCGCCGGGGTGCGCGACGTCGACGTCAGCCTCCGACTGGTCGTCGACACCGCTGCGGCGCGCACCGTGCTGCAGGACAATTCGGCGGCTCAGCGCGTGCTGTACGAAGACGCGATCCTGAATTCGGTGCTGACGTTAAACGGTGTCGACTTCGCGACGCAGCGCGCACCGGGAGAATTCTTCGGCGGTGGACTCGACGAGTCCGAGATCCGGGTCCAGAACAGCCTCGCGCCGGGTGCATCGGACAACTTGACGCTGACACTCGGCACGTCCTTCGCCCATACCGCCGCACCGCCGCTGTTTCAGACCTACAGCGTGCCGTTCAACCAGACGATAGGCAGCACGCTGGTCGCGAACGCGACGGTGATCCCGCTGCTGATGAGCGTCAACATCACCGGCCCGATGTTCTCGAGCACCGATCTGCCGGCCACCGACGCTGCTTTCGCCGGTGCGACCTTCGCCGCGATCGGCGTGACGGTGATGTCGGACTTCGGCCTCGGTTTCGGCAACGGCAGCATCGTGCTCGAACTGCACGAGGTGAACTTCGACGCCTCGCCGGTCCCGCTGCCCGGCGGTGCCGCGCTGCTCGCGCCGGCGCTGGCCGCCTTGATCTGGCGCGGCCGCCGGGCACCGGGCTGAGGCCTCCTCCAAACTCGTATTCGTAGCCCGTAACCCGGGATCTTCCACGGCGCGCGGCGTCGCGGTGCAGGCCGCTGCGTCGATGAGGACGGCCCGCGCGATCGTCTCCGAGTAGGCATCGTGGTTTCACGGGGGTGAGATTGCGGCTTCGAGGCCAGGTTCCTGGCCCGACGGTCACACGTGGCAACTGACGTCGATCAAATCCGGACCCCGGCGGGGCGATTAACGTCGACTCCATGAGTGGCCTGCATCCTCAATCAGCGATCCGGACCCGGTCTGGGGTACTCCTCGCCGCGGCTGCGCTGGTGGCGTGCATGAGCGCCGTGGCGCAGCCGCCGGAAGGACGCGAGATCTACGAGCGCAATTGCGCGATCTGCCACGGCGCGGCCGGCAAGCCCGATCCGAGCAATCCACTCTTCCAGGGATTCGAGCGTCTGCCGGCGGATCTGTCCGATCCGCTGTTCAGCAGCCGTGAACCGACGCGCGACTGGCTGATCGTCGCCACCCACGGTGGCCCGTCGCTCGGATTCTCCGACAAGATGCCGGCGTTCAAGCAAGCTTTGACGCCGGCAGAAGTGACAGCCGTGATCGCCTACGCCAAGTCGCTCGCCGGCGCGGACGACTATCCACCCGGGGATCTCAATTTCTTCTTGCCGCTGCGCACGAAGAAGGCGTTCCCCGAGGATGAGGTGGTCTGGAAGCTGCGCCAGACCACGCGCGACAGCACGGACGTGCTGCAGAACCGGCTCGAAATCGAGCGCCGTCTTGGCAAGCGTTGGCAGGTCTCGGCCGAACTCGTTCACGAGTTCGAAGGCCACCACGGCCAGCTTGTGGAAGTCGAACCAGGCGTGAAATACGTCGCCTATTTCGATCGTGCCCGCAAGTTGATTGCATCGGCCGGATTCACGGCGTCGGTGCCGCTCAATCAAGCCGGCGCGCCGTGGGCCGCGGTGCCGTACCTGGCGCTAGGCAAGGGCTTCGGCGAGCAGTTCACGCTGCAGGCGAGCGCCCGTGCCAGTCTGCCCGCCGAAGACATGGAACGCGATGGCGAGGCGGAGATCGCGGCCGTCGTTCATTACGCCGGCGCGAGCGCGCGGCCGCGCGGCATTTTTCCCGGTCTCGAAGCGATGGCCACGATCCCTTTCGAGCGCCGCGGTCGTGACGCGGTGCAGTTCGCGCTGGCACCGCAAGTCCGCGTGGGTTTGAGCAAACGCGGCCACGTTGCCATGAACCTCGGGGTGCAGGTGCCGCTCAACGAGCGCGATGCGTACGACTTCCGCGCCTACGCTTATTTGATTTGGGACTTTGCCGACGGGATGATTTACGAAGGATGGTGAGCGGATAGGCAGCACACACTACGATTCGAGGCCCGACCCGGGTCAAGGCGACAGGCGCGGAGCGTCCCGGAAGTTGCGGCCTGTAAGCGGGCGGGCAGCCGATGAAAATCCCGCGGCGTTACGAACTTCCTCACGCTGAACGCGCCGGCATCGTGCACTTCGGTGGTCGCCTCGAGCAGACGGACGAGATCGTCGTCATGCAGATGCCGTTTCTCGGCGAAGCCTGCGAGCTCGAGCCTGTCTCGTTCGAGGTCCTGGCCCCGCAAGCGCGTACTGGTGAAGATCACCGGCGCATGAGCGTCGCAGCCCGAGGGTGAGGCCAGCGACGGGAACACGCCGCCGCTCCTGCCGTGCAGTTCACGCCGTCACGGCCGACGCAAGGCGTCGAGATCGCGTGCGTCGTAGGTGCGGTGCGCGCAGCGCGTGTCGAAGGCATCGCGTGCGGCATTCAGCGCGGCGATGTCGGCGTTGATCGCGGGCAGGCTCGCGTTGAAGGCATCGGCCTTCGCCTGGTGTTCGTCGATCAGTGCGTTG
>JADZCB010000357.1 GCA_020851775.1 Gammaproteobacteria bacterium | reverse complement strand
GGCGTGGGTCGATCACCTCGCGAGCTGGCGGCGCGACATCGTCAAACGGCACGCCGCCGGACAGGACCTCGCCGCCGAATGGCAGCGTGGCGCGGCGCTGCTCGCGGCGACGGCGGCGCGCAGCGGCGACCAGCGGCTCGCCGACCAGGCACGCGCACTGTCCGACGCACGGCGCGACGACGCGCATCGGCTCGCGCTCGCGACCGCTGCCGGGCTCGCGCAACGGGCGGTGCTGCATCCCGATCCGCTCACGGTCGCCCGCGCGCCGCAGGCCTTCGCGGTGATCGTCGATCCGCCGCGCGCGGGCTTCTCGGCCTGGTACGAACTCTTTCCGCGCTCGGCCTCGCCGGACCCCGCCCGTCACGGCACGCTCCGCGACGTGATCGACCGGCTGCCCGAGATCGCGAAGATGGGCTTTGACGTGCTGTACCTGCCACCGATCCACCCGATCGGTCGGCGGCATCGCAAAGGGCCCAATAACCGCACGCAGGCGGGTCCGGACGACCCCGGCAGTCCGTGGGCGATCGGTGCCGCCGAAGGTGGACACCAGGCGATCCATCCCGCGCTCGGCACGCTCGACGACTTCCGCGATCTGCTCGCTGCCACCGGTCGCCTCGGCATCGATGTCGCGCTCGATCTCGCCTTCCAGTGCAGTCCCGATCATCCTTACGTCACGGCCCACCCCGCATGGTTTCTGCACCGCCCGGACGGCAGCATCCGCTACGCGGAGAATCCGCCGAAGCAATACCAGGACATCTATCCGTTCGATTTCGAAAGTACCGACTGGCGCGCGCTGTGGGCGGAATTGCACCGGGTCGTCGCGTTCTGGATCGCCGCGGGCGTGCGCGTCTTTCGCGTCGACAATCCGCATACCAAGCCGTTCGGCTTCTGGGCCTGGCTGATCGCCGATCTCAAACGCACGCACCCCGAGCTGATCTTTCTGTCCGAAGCCTTCACGCGTCCGAAACCGATGCATCGGCTGGCGAAGGCCGGTTTCACGCAGTCGTATACCTATTTCACATGGCGCAACGGCAAGCACGAGATCACCGACTACTTCTCGGCGCTGACCCACGGCGAAGCGCGGGACTATTTCCGCGCCAACCTGTGGCCGAACACGCCGGACATCCTGCCGGAGAACCTGCAGTACTCGGGCCGCGCGGGCTTCATATTGCGCGTGACGCTGGCGGCGACCCTCGGCGCGAACTACGGCATCTACGGCCCTGCGTTTGAACTGATGGAACGGACGGCGCGCGAGCCGGGTGCCGAGGAATATCTCGACTCCGAGAAATATCAGCAGCGCCACTGGGATACCGGGCGCGAGGACAGTCTGTGCGCCTATCTCGCGCATCTGAACCGGGTGCGCCGCGACAACCCGGCGCTGCACAGCGATCGGGCGCTGCGCTTCCATCGCGTCGACAACGACGCCCTGCTCTGTTACAGCAAATCCACCCCCGAGCACGACAACTGCATCCTGTGCGTCGCCAATCTCGATGTGCATCACCGTCAAGCCGGCTGGCTCGACCTCGATCTCGCGGCACTCGGCATCGACGCCGACGCACCGTATCAGGCCCAAGACCTGCTGTCCGGTGCGCGCTTTCTGTGGCAGGGCCCGCGCAATTTCGTCGCGCTGGAGCCGACGCAGGCGCCGGCGCACGTGCTGCGCCTGCGCCGTCGCGTGCGCAGCGAACGCGATTTCGATTATTTCCTGTGATGGACGCCGACAGTCTCACGACCGACCGACCGCGCCGTGCAGGTGTCACGCTCCTGCGTCCGCCGCTGTGGTTCAAGGACGTCGTGATCTACGAAGTGCATGTCCGGGCCTTCTTCGACAGCAACGGCGACGGCATCGGCGACTTCCCCGGCCTCACCGGCAAGCTCGACTACATCCGGGATCTCGGGGTCGACGCGATCTGGCTGCTGCCGTTCTATCCGTCCCCGGGCCGTGACGACGGTTACGACATCGCCGACTACCACGACGTGCACCCTGCCTACGGCACGCTGCACGACTTCCGGCATTTCGTGAAGGAAGCGCATCGCCGGGGGCTGCGCGTGATCACCGAGCTCGTCGTCAATCACACCTCCGATCAGCATGCGTGGTTCCAGGCGGCGCGGCGCGCGCCGGCCGGGTCGAAGAAGCGCGACTACTACGTGTGGAGTGACGATCCACAGCGGTATGCCGGGACGCGCATCATCTTCACCGACACCGAAACCTCGAACTGGAGCTGGGATGCGACCGCGGGCGCCTATTACTGGCATCGCTTCTTCACGCATCAACCGGATCTGAACTTCGACAATCCGCACGTGCTGAAGGCGGTGATCCGCGCGATGCGCTACTGGCTGGACATGGGCGTCGACGGCCTGCGTCTCGACGCGATCCCGTATCTCTGCGAGCGCGACGGTACGCGCAACGAGAACCTGCCCGAGACCCACGCCGTGATCCGGCAGATCCGCAGTGTGCTCGACACCCACTACGGCGATCGCATGCTGCTGGCCGAGGCGAACCAGTGGCCGGAGGACGTGCGCGACTACTTCGCCGATGGCGACGAGTGCCACATGGCGTTCCACTTCCCGCTGATGCCGCGCATCTACATGGCGATCGCGCAGGAGGAACGACATCCGATCGTCGAGATCATGGAGCAGACGCCGGACATTCCGGCGGCGTGCCAGTGGGCGATCTTCCTGCGCAACCACGACGAGCTGACGCTGGAAATGGTGACCAGCCGCGAGCGTGACTACATGTACCGGATGTACGCAGCCGAACCGCGTGCGCGGATCAATCTCGGGATCAGGCGGCGTCTGGCGCCGCTGCTCGACAACGATCCGGCGAAGATCCAACTCGTCAACAGCCTGCTGCTGTCGATGCCGGGTTCGCCGATCCTCTACTACGGGGACGAGATCGGGATGGGGGACAACCTCTTTCTCGGTGATCGCAACGGTGTGCGGACACCGATGCAGTGGAGTCCGGATCGCAATGCGGGCTTTTCGCGTGCCGATCCGCAGCGCCTGTACTTTCCGCCGATCATGGATCCGATCTACGGCTTCGAGGCCGTCAACGTCGAAGCGCAGTCGCGCGATCCCTCGTCGCTGCTGAACTGGATGCGCCGCATGCTCGCCGTGCGCAGGACCACGCGGGCGTTCGGGCGCGGCAGTCTGCGCTTTCTCCACCCCGGCAATCGCAAGATCCTCGCCTATGTCCGCGAGTTCGAGCAGGACGTCATTCTGTGTGTCGCGAACATGGCGCGCTCGGCCCATCCGGTCGAACTCGATCTCGCGGTCTACAAAGGTATGGTGCCGGTCGAGATGCTCGGCCGGACGTCGTTTCCGCCGATCGGCGAGCATCCCTATCAGATGACGCTGCCCGGTCATGGTTTCTACTGGTTCAGCCTGAGCCGCGACGCAGCCGCGCCGGCGTGGCACGAAGCGCGCGACACGCCGGAGGATCTGCCGGTCCTCGTGCTTTTCGACGGCTGGCACACGTTCTTTCGCGAACGCGTCGTACCGTGGCGGATCGGCATGGCGGAACGCGTGCGGCAACAGATGGAAACCGGCGCCCTGCCCCGCTTCCTCGGCCGCCAGCGCTGGTTTGCCGGGAAGAGCGGCACGCTCGCGTCGGCATCGCTCAGCCACTGCGTCGAACTCGACTCCGCGGCGGGTCCGATCCTCTGCACCATCCTGAAGACGAGCGGCGGCGACGATGCGGCGCGCTACTTCGTCCCGCTCAGTCTCGTCTGGGAAGACGCGGAGGAGCGCGTGCGTGCGCTGCAGCCGGCCGCGGTTGCACGCGTACGCCAGCAGGCGAGCGTCGGCTACATCGCCGATGCGTTTGCCGATCCCGCGTTCTGCCACACGCTCGTCGAACGCATGAGGCAGGCGTCCGTGATCGAAGCGTCGGGTGGGCGTCTGCGCTTCAGCCATACCACGGTCCTCGATCCGCTCGATCCTGCCGCGCTTCGCGCGCTCGACTTCCATCCCCGCGCGTTGAGCAGCAACAGCACGGTGCAGCTCGGTGATCGCTACTTCCTGAAGGGCTTCCGCCGCTTGCATACGGGCCTGAATCCGGAACTCGAAATCGGCCGTCACCTGACGCGCATCGGCTTCCCGCACGCGGTGACACTCGCTGGCGCCCTCGAGTTCGACCTGCCGGACGGCACCAGCGCGACGCTCGTGGTGCTGTACCGCTACGTCGCGAACCAGGGCGACGCCTGGGACTACACGCTCGATTACCTGGCGCGCTTTCTCGAAGCCGACCGCGCTGCATCCGAAGAGACCGCTGAAGATATCCACGGCGGTTACCTGAGCCGTATCCATACGCTCGGCATACGCACCGGCGAATTGCACGTCGCCCTCGCGCAGCCGAGCGACGATCCTGCGTTCGACCCCGAGCCCGTCGGGCCCGACGAACCGCTCGCCTGGCATGCACGCGTCATGGCCGACGCCGGCGCGACGTTCACCCGTCTGCGTACGGCGCTGCCTGATCTCGCGCCCGCGGTGCATGCGGCCGCCGATCCCGTGCTCGCACGCGAGCCGGAAATTCTCGCCGCACTCGCCGCCGCACGACCCGCGACCATGCCGGCGTCCAAGAGCCGCTATCACGGCGACTACCACCTTAGCCAAGTGCTCCTGTGCAACGACGACTTCGTGATCACGGACTTCGAAGGCGAGCCGGGACGCCCGCTCGACGAGCGGCGCGCAAAACATTCGCCGCTGCGCGACGTCGGCGGCATGCTGCGCTCCTTCGACTACGCGGGGACGAGCGCGCTGTCGAAGGCGTGCACGCAGCACCCGGACGACGCAGCGCTGCTCGCGAGTCTCGTCGAACGGTGGGAAGCGGCGACACGCCGGCGCTTCATCGCCGCGTACGCGTCGATCACGGTCGGAGCGGGACGCCTCTACGCCGATGCCGACGCGATGACGGACCTCGTCGCCTTGTTCGAAATGGAGAAAGCCTGCTACGAACTGCGCTACGAACTCGACAATCGCCCGGCCTGGGCCGTCATCCCCCTGCGCGGGATCCTGCGCTGGGCCGATGCCCGGCGTCCGGCCCCGGCGTGACGGGAGAGCCGGATGAATCGCATGGATGTGTTCTTCGAACCGCTGCGGGCCCTGCTCGTGCAGATCGCCGCCTTCCTGCCGCGGCTGGTGATCGCGATCGCGATCATCGGCGCTGGCTGGCTGCTCGCGAAGGCGGTGCGCTTCACCGTCGTGCGCACACTGCGCGCGATCAACGTCGAGGTGCTGACGCGGCGCGCCGGCATCGACGATTTCCTCCGCGAAGGCGGCGTGCGAAGCGGCCCCGTCGACTGGCTCGGCTGGCTCGCGCAATGGATGGTGATCTTCGCCGCGCTCGTGATCGCCTTCAACGGGCTCGGCCTCGCGCATGTGTCTGCACTGACGGGCCAGGTGCTCGCGTTTCTGCCGCGCGTCGCGCTCGCGCTCGTCGTGTTCGCCGTGGGGGCGTATTTCGCACGCGTCGGCGGCGCGGCGGCGACCGCCTATCTGCACAATGCTGGGGCGCAGGATGCCGAGCTGCTGGGCCGCCTGCTGCGCTATGCGATCGTCGTGTTCGTCGCGCTGATCGCCGTCGACGTCCTCGAGGTCGGCGGGGGCATCGT
>JADZCB010000356.1 GCA_020851775.1 Gammaproteobacteria bacterium | reverse complement strand
CGATGCAGGCGCGCTATCCCGAGCTGGTGATGCGAGTCGACACGGACCGCGACCAAGGCGTGCGTACCCGGCGCGCGTTCTTCGAACGCTACTGCGATACCGACACGCTGTGCTGCACGATGCACTTTCCGTCGCCGTCGGTCGGCTATATCAAGCGCTGGGACAAGGGGTACAAGCTCGAGTATCTGGCTTGAGGTTCACGCTGCTTCTTTACCCTGAAGCGCACACCGATCACCTCGGTCGGGCGACGCTCCCTACAATGGAACGCAGCCCTTTCACCACGGAATAGCTGCTTCCGCTTTGCAGTCTCATGCATCACCTTGCGTGCCGCGAAGTATCATGGAGCACCCTGGCCGCACGCCAGGTCATCGCGGTGAGCTCGCATCCGAGGAGGAACCGGTCATGGCCATCTCGAAGCACTGCGCTGGCGCCGCCCCCGATACCGGTCGAGCGCGCGCCAGCATCACGAAGCCGGGCCGCGGCTAACGAGGCTCACCCGTATGCGGTGGCAGTTGCTCTGGCCTGGCGCCGTGGTCGCCGGTCTCGTCGTCCCGGCCTTCCTCTGGTTCTACGTTCGGGTGCAACGTCGACAGCGGGCGTCGGCGCGGCGGCATGCGGGACTCTATGGCGCCTGGTCGCGCAGCTCGCATCGAGATGCCGTACTGCGACATCTGCCGGCGGCATTGTTTCTCGCGAGCTTGACGGCAATCAGCATCGCCGCCATGCGGCCGACCGCGGCACTGACGCCGTTCGCCGCACGCAATACGATCGTCCTCGTCCTGGACGTCTCGGCGAGCATGCGCGCCGCAGACATTGCACCTAGCCGACTTGCAGCAGCCAAGACGTACGCAAAGCAACTGGTCGCCGACCACGCCGACAGCACACGCTTCGGACTCGTATCCTTTGCCGGCACCGCCATCCCCGAAGCAGATGTCGGCACCGGCCGGGAGGAACTGCTGACGGCAATCGAGCGGCTCGACTTCCGTCCCGGCACTGCACTCGGCAGCGGCATCGAGAGCGCGTTGGCGATGCTCTTTCCCGATGCGCCGTTGGAGACGCTGTTGCGCACTCGTGCCAATCGCGATTCGGGTGACCTCCTGGCGGCCCAGGCCAGCGGGCCCGCGCTGCCTGCGCGACGCACGCCGGGATCGAATGCAGCGACGGCCATCGTGCTCATGAGCGACGGCCAGTCGACGGCCGATCTCGCTCCCGCGGCGGCGGTTCAGGCTGCCGCGGATCTCGGCGTGCGCATCCATACCATCGGCATAGGCAGCATCGAAGGCGCCGTGCTGCGCTCGCAGGGGTGGTCGATGCGGGTGACGTTGGACGAGAGGGCGCTCCAGGACATCGCCAGGACCACCGCCGGGGAATATCTCAAGGGGAGCTCTCGCATGGACTGGCAGCGCCTCCTGGATGCGATGCGACCCGAACCGCCCGCGGAAGACACTTACACCGAGGTCACCGCGCTGTTTGCCGCAATCGCGGCGCTGAGCGCGACCGCCGGCGCGCTCGCTTCGCTCTTTCGTACCCAACGCGTGCTGTGAGGTCGCGCACCCTGCTTCAAGCGAAGCCGCCATGCCAGCGCAGCGACAGCGTCCCGGCGGCCAGGAGCATCAACGCCGCGCATCCGGCGAAGACTGCGCTGATCTCGACCTCCGTGCGTGCCCGTATCTTGCCCTGCGACAGATCCTGGTAGATCGCTTCGAGAGCGTCGAGCGTATCCGCTTCGGTGTACTTTCCTCCGGTGATGCGCGCCACCAGCTCGAGCGTCTCGGCTTGAAAATCGGCGTGCACCGGATCGAGCCCCTCGACCTTCGCCGTGCCCCCATAAGGCGTACCGATACCGACCGTATAAACCCGGATCCCGTGGTGCGCGACCAGTTCCGCCGCGACGACCGCCGGTATGCCGATCGTTCCATGACCGTCGCTGACCAGGACGATCAACGTCGACGGGTCGACCGGAGCGCGATTCGGATCGTCCTTGGGCTGGTAGCGCGGCGGCGGGCTGCGCATGTACAAGGGTTGCGGATCGGCGAGCTGAGGATTCCGCTCGAAGGTATCGAACTTGTCATCGAGCTGCGCCGTAGGTTGAATCATGCGCAAGGCGGCGACCAGTCCCGGACCGAGCGCCGTCTGCTGCTGAATCTTGAACTGCTGCAGTGCGCGCAGTGCCCGCGCCTTGTCGGTCGTCGGCAAGACGGCGACATCGACATGATCGGCGAATGTCACGATGCCGACCCGCACGCCTTCGGGCAGCCGCTTCACGAACTGCGCCGCCGCGCGCTGGGCGGCGACCAGACGAGTCGGTGCCACGTCGGTCGCGGCCATGCTGAGCGAGACGTCCATCGCCAACACGACGGTACCCCGCTGCGCGGGCAGGAGGAACACCGCCGCGGGGCGCGCCACCGCGAGCAGCAGCAGCGTAATCCCCAGGAGGAAGAGCAGCGGAGGAATGCGGCGCCGTAGCGCCTGCCGCTCGTCAGCCGCCCGGCTTGCGAGATCGAGCGTGGTATAGCGCAACGTCCGGTCTTTCGCGGCGCGACGCAGGATCACCTCGTACGCGCCGATGAGGAGCGGTACGGTGCACAAGAGCCACAGTGCGTTGCTCGATATGAAGCGCATGGCGGCCCCCCGGGGTCGGGCCTCGCGATGCCGGGCTGGGTTGCGCGTCCGGCAGTGCGTACATCGCTGCGCAAGTCTCTCACGACGCGCGGCGTTCCGTCAGGATGGCTGCGCCGTACGTTGCACTGCATCAAGGTTTCTGATTCACGTCGGGCTCCACGTGCCTCATGCCGGAAACGCCGGCTGCCGCCGCGACTCGGGAGAAGTTCGGCAACGTTCGATTGCGCGCTACAATCACCGGGCATATCACGTTCGCATGTCACGAATTCCTTGACTCCGCGGTCGCAGACCGATGCGTGCCGCGAACGTGTTCGGCAAGGAGGCGAAGATGCGAAACCGTCGGCCGCGACGGCCTTGGAAGCGCTCGCTGATCGATGTCGCCGTGCTGTCCGGCCTCGTTCCTCAGCTCGCCGTCGCCAATCCCACGGCGCCTGCGGTGGTTCATGGCAGTGTCGCCTTCAGCCGGCAAGGCGGCGTGCTCACGGTGACCAACAGCCCGTCCGCCATCATCAACTGGCAGACCTTCTCCATCAATCCGGGTGAGCTGACGCGCTTCATCCAGCAGTCAGCGCAAAGCGCGGTGCTCAACCGCGTGGTCGGACAACATCCGTCGCAGATCCTCGGCGCGTTGCAGTCGAACGGCCGGGTGTTCATCGTCAATCCCAGCGGCATCGTGTTCGGATCGGGGTCGCAGATCGATGTCGCGGGCCTGGTCGCTTCCAGTCTCAAGCTCTCCGATGCGGACTTTCTCGCCGGACGGCTCAAGTTCACGGACGCGCCAGGCGCCGGCGCCGTCGTCAATCAAGGGGCGATCGTCACGCCGCGAGGCGGCACCGTCTATCTGATCGCGCCGCAAGTCGAGAACAGCGGCATCATCGTCTCGCCGCACGGAGAGATCGTGCTGGCCGCGGGCCGGAGCGTCGAGCTGGTCGATGCCGGCAGCCCGAATCTGCGGGTCGAGATCACCGCGCCGGCGGACGCGGTCGTCAACTTGGGCGAGGCGCTTGCGCAGGGCGGGCGGGTTGCGTTCGCCGCGAGCGCGATCCGACAGGACGGTGTCGTCAACGCCGACAGTGCCGTGGTGGATGAGAGCGGCAGGATCCTGTTGAAAGCCAGCGGCGGCGTCGCCCTCGGCGCCGGGAGTCGCACCAGCGCGAGCGGTCCGAGCGGCGGCAGCGTCAGCGTGCAGGCCGGTGATACCGCGCTGATCTCGGGCACGGTCGAGGCGAAAGGCAGCGCCGGGAACGGCGGCACGATCCATCTGCTCGGCGACAAAGTGGGATTGCTCGGTGCCGCGGCCGTGGATGCCTCGGGCGCGGGTGGCGGCGGCACGGTATTGGTCGGCGGCGATCTGCACGGGGGCAATCCCGGCGTGCGCAATGCGAGCGCGGCTTTCTTCGGTCCGGATGCCACGATTCGCGTCGACGCGACCGAGCGCGGCGACGGCGGTCGAGCGATCGTCTGGTCGGACGGAACGACGCGTGCCTATGGCGCGATCTCCGCGCGCGGCGGAATCGCCGGCGGCGACGGGGGCTTCGTGGAAGTGTCCGGCAAGCGCTCGCTCGACTATCGAGCGCGAGCGAACGTCGGAGCATCCAGCGGCCGCGGCGGCACGCTGCTGCTCGATCCGAGCGATATCACGCTGGTGGGCGCCGGCGGCACGCTGGATCCCGAGCTGAATGGCTCGGCCGACCCGAACATTCTGTTCGCCGACGGCGGCGTCGCCAACACGCTGTCGGTGGCCGAGCTGACCGCCGGATTCGGCGCCGGCGACACGATCGTGCTGGAAGCCACGAACAACATCAACGTCTCGACGTCGTTCACCTTGCAGCCCGGCGTCAATCTGACACTGCGGCCGAATGCCGACGGCATCGGCGGCGGCGCCTTCAATTTTTCCGGCGGCACGATCGGCATTTCCAACGGAACGCTCGCGTTGAGTCCGAACAGCGTCATGAACTGGTCGAACGGTGATCTGCTCGGCACCTCGGTGGCGGGCTCGACCTTCAGTGTGCCGGCCGGGGCGACGGTGAACATCACCAACAGCGCCAACAATCATCGGATGAACACGCTGACGGTGAACAACGCCGGCACCTGGAACGTGCAGACCGGCAATGCCACGTGGCAGTGGGAGAACGGTGCGCAGTTCAACAATCTCGCCAGCGGTATCGTGGATTTTCAGACCGACGGCAGCACGATCGGAACGTTCACGACGGGCGGTCGCATCACCAATCAAGGGATTTGGAAGAAGTCAGGCGGGGTCGGTACGACGAGTTTCGGTGCCACGAACGTCGCCTTCGACAACGCGGGGGGTTCGGTCAGCGTCACCAGCGGCACGCTGCAATTGAATAGCGGCGGCAATCACAGCGGGACGACGACGTTGAGCGGGAACGTGCAGTTCAACCTCGGCACGCACGCGTTCGCATCCGGCAGCGTGATCGACGGGCCGTTCAACGTCAATGGCGCCACGGTCAACGCGACCGACGCAACGATCAACGGTACGTTCGGCTTGAGCGGCGGCAGCAACGTCAACATCGGCGCGGGCACGCTCGCGCTCGGACCGGCCGCGACGATGAACTGGTCGAACGGCAATCTGGTGGGCGCCACGGTCCCGGGCTCGACCTTCAGCGTCCCGGCGGGCGCGACGGTGAACATCACCAACAGCGCCAACAATCACCGCATGAATACGCTGACCGTGAACAACGCCGGCACCTGGAACGTGCAGACGGGCAACGGTACGTGGCAGTGGGACAACGGTGCGCAGTTCAACAATCTCGCCGGTGGCGTGGTCGACTTCCAGGCCGACGGCAACACGATCGGGTCGCTGACCAACGGCGGACGGATCAGCAATCAAGGGACTTGGAAGAAGTCGGGCGGAGTCGGAACGACGAGCTTCGGCGCCACGACCGTCGCCTTCGACAACGCCGGCGGCTCGGTCAGCGTCACCAGCGGCACGCTGCAATTGAACAGCGGCGGCAATCACAGCGGAACGACGACGTTGAGCGGCAACGTGCAGTTCAACCTCGGCACGCACGCGTTCGCGCCCGGCAGCGTGATCGACGGACCTTTCAACGTCAGCGGCGCGACGGTGAACGTCACCGATGCGACGATCAACGGCACGTTCGGTTTGAGCGGCGGCAGCAACGTCAACATCGGCACGGGCACCCTGGCGCTCGGACCGGCCGCGACGATGAACTGGTCCAACGGCAATCTGGTAGGCGCATCGGTGCCCGGGTCGGTGTTCAGCGTGCCGGCCGGTGCAACGGTGAACATCACCAACAGCGCCAACAACCATCGCATGAATACGCTGACGGTGAACAACGCCGGCACCTGGAACGTGCAGACGGGCAACGGCACGTGGCAGTGGGACAACGGCGCGCAGTTCAACAATCTCGCCGGCGGTATCGTCGACCTTCAAACCGACGGCAGCACGATCGGCACGTTCACCAACGGCGGACGGATCAGCAATCAAGGCACATGGAAGAAGTCGGGCGGCGTCGGGACGTCGAGCTTCGGCGCCACGAACGTCGCCTTCGACAACGCGGGGGGGTCGGTGAGCGCCACCAGCGGCACGCTGCAATTGAACAGCGGCGGCAATCACAGCGGCAGCATGAACCTCGACGGCAACGTCGTGTTCAGCGGCGGCACCCATGCATTCAGCGGTACGGTGACCGTGCCCGCGGGGTCGTCGCTCAACGTTGCGGGCGCGACGATGAACTTCGGCGATGGCTCGGTCCTCGATCTCGCGAACAATCTGAATTTCACGTCCGGTTCCATCAACATCGTGGGCAACGGCGCCGGCACCACGATTGCCGCGGGCTCGACGCTCACGCTGTCGAGCGGCAGTTTCGGCGGCGCGGGCAAGCTCGCCAACCTCGGCACGTTCAATCTGGCCGCCGGCAACGTCAGTGCCCGCGTCGTCAATCAGGGCAACATGAATGTCGCCTCCGGCGTGGCGACGTTCGACGGTGCGTCGTTCGACCAGAACGGCGGCACGCTGAGCATCGCCGGCGGCGCCACGTTGAACAAAAACGGTGGCGCCTTCGATTGGACCGGGGGCACGCTCGCCGGCGCGGGGACGCTCACGATGGCCGGCGGCGCGAGCTTCGGCTTGGTCGGCAACGGCGCACGCGTGCTGAATGGATTGACGTTGAACGTCGCGGGACTCACCGTGCCGGGCGGCAGTCTGACGGTACAGGCCGGCACGATCAACGCAGGCGGCGTCACCACCGTCGCCCCCGGGGCCTTGCTCGACGTGACCGGCGGCACGTTCAACGCCGCCGGCGCCACCGTGAACGTCGACGGGACACTGCACGCCGGTGGCGGCGCAATCAGTGCGGGCACGATGAACGTGAATACCGGCGGCATGCTCTCGGGCACCGGCACGATCACGGGCAACGTCGTCAACGCCGGCACGGTCGCCCCCGGCAACTCGCCCGGCATCCTGACCGTCGACGGCAACTACACGCAGGGCGCCGGCGGCACGCTCGCGATCGAGATCGGTGGTCTGCTTCCGGGAGCCGACTACGATCGGCTGGCCGTCACCGGAACGGCGAGCTTGAACGGGACGCTCGGCGTGAGCCTCACCGGCGGCTTCACGCCGGGCGCAAGCGACGTTTTCCGCGTTCTGACCGCGGCGGCAGGCGTGAACGGCAACTTCTCGACCGTTACGCTGCCGGCAGGCTATACGCCGAACGTCGGTTATCTGCCGCTCGCGGTGGATCTGGGTCTTACGCCTATCGTTGTTCCCCCGCCGGTCGTTCCCCCGCCGGTCGTCGTCCCGCCGCCTGCGCCCCCGATCGCCCCGGTCGCAGTCGAAACCCCGCCCGCGGGCCTGGATCCCGAGCGCGATGTCGTCGCCGGACTCGACCGCGCGACACGCCGCGTGCTGCCCGGCCCGGTCGAAGGCGAGACCTTCGATCTGCTCTATTGCGACTGATCGGGAATGCGAGCGCGATGACAGCCACTTCCATGCGACGCATCAAGGCCGCGCATGCGTTCGCGTGGCTCGCTGCTCTGGCAGCGCCCCTCACGGCAATCGCTGCCGAACGCGGCGCGTCCGCACATGTCGAGGTCGCGACCGGTGTCGTGTCGGTCGTGCGGCCCGACAACAGTGCGAGCCTGGTCGGCGTCGGCTACGCGCTGCAGCCGGGCGAGGCGGTGCGCACCGAGCGCGACAGTACGGCGCGACTGCGCTTCAGCGACGGCACCGATGTCGTGCTGCGCCCGAGCTCGCAGATCCGCATCGACGACTACCGCTTCGATCGCGCGCAGCCGCAATCCGACAGCTTTGCGCTGCGGTTGCTCAAAGGCGGGTTGCGAACGATCACCGGCGCGATCGCGCAACGCAATCGCGAGCGTGTCTCCTACGGCACGCCGACGGTGACCATCGGCGTGCGCGGCACTGACTTCGTCATGCGCTGGTGCGAGGACGACTGTGCGCGCGAAGAGCGTGTGGCCGGGGCGATGCGCCTACCGGAGGCCGCCGTGGCGCGCCTCGGCGCGATGAGCGGCGGGGTGTCGGCGCTGCGTCCCGACGGACGCTGGCGCGCGCTCGACGCCGGCGATGCGATCTACGCCGACGATGCGATCGTGACCGGTGCCGCCGGCGTCGCGGTGCTCTTCTTCCTCGATGACACACGCATCACGCTGCAGTCGCGTTCGATCCTCGTGATCGACGACTATTTCTACGATGCCGCGGCCCCGAGTCGAAACCGCGTCGTGCTGGCCCTGCTCGACGGCGCGGCGCGCACGCAGACCGGAACGATCGCGAAGACGAGTCCGGAGCGCTTCGTCTTTCTCACGCCGGAGCGACGGATACGCGTGCACGGCACGCTGTTCGATACCGTGGTGCAGGTCGTGACCGGTGCTGCGGAGACTGCGGGCGAGCAGGCAGGCCAGGCCGCGCAACAAACCGCGGACGCGACCAAGAAGGCGGCAGACAAGACCGCGGACGCCGGACAACAGGCCGCTCAGGAAACCACGGTCGCGCTTCAAAACACGAACACCAAGATCAGCCAAGGGCAACAGGCGGCCTCCGCTGCCGGCGCAAAGGCGACCCAGGCAGCGAACGATGCCATCAGCAATCCACCGGCGGTCGAGACCACGCCCACGCCCTCCGGCGGGCCCACTGGGAAAATTCCGGTGCCGACGGCCGACGTGGACATCGGTCAGGCAGCGAGAGAAGTTGGCGGCAGCGTCGCAAGAGGTGCGCAACAGGCAGGCGATACTGCGAAGCAAGTTGTGGAAGCAGGCAGCAGCACCGCAGCGGAGAACTGGCGCGGGACGACGGGCGCAGTCTCCGACGCAGCGGGCACCGTGCGGGATACGTCGACGCGCGTCGTGGAGCGCGTCGTCACGTGGACCGGCGGCAAGATCAGCGCCACCGCCGATGCCGGCGTTGCGGCAGGAGAAGCGACGGCGGGTGCAGGCGCTCGGACCGTGGACTATGTCTACGACGCGGCGGGCCGGGTGGTCGCCATCGGTCGCGGCGTGGCCGACAGCGCGACGGCCGCCACGCGGGACGCAGTCGGCGCGGCCGCGGCGGCAACCGAGCACGCGCTTGCCGTTGTCATTCCCGCGATCATCGGGGTCGCGAAGGATGCGACGGACTCTTCCGCCGGCACGGCCGTGCGGGACGGGATCGGGACTGCGGCCGCAGCGACGGATCGCGCCGTCGCGGTCGTCGTGCCGGCAGTCACCGACGTCATCAAAGAGGTGAAGGACCAGACGGGTGCCGACGGCCGTGGCAGCGGCACCATCGCAACGCCCCCGGGAACGGGCGATCGCGTCGCTGGACGTAGCTTCGAAACCGCGGCGGGAACACTACCGACCGCGCGCACGGGCGGTGACGGTACCGGCGCGAGCGGAGCGCTGGCTGCCGGCGCCGGGTCGGGCGGCAAGGTCGTTACTGGCGATACGGGTCTGACCGGAGGCGAAAAGACTCTGCCTGTCGCGCCGGCGCGGACCGCACCGTTCACGGGTGAAACTGCTCAGCAGGGTGCATCGACAGCCGGCAAGGAAGGCACCGGCGATGCCGCCAGGGCGCGGGCGGGAGGTGAAAAGATTGCGCCGGCATCGCCGGCGCGGACCGCACCGTTCTCGGGCGAGACCGCGCGGCCGGATGCCGCAGCGGGCGGCAAGGAAGGCACCAATGGAGTCGCGCGCCAAGACGGCGGAGGCAGTAAGGCGCTGCCGACTTCCCCGCCTGCAACGTCCCAAGCGGCCAGCGACACCGCACGACAAGACTCCGCCGCGACTTCCGCCGCGCGCGGCACCGCGGTCGGCGCGGGCGGCGGCGTCAGTATCACCGCCGTGCAAGTGCACGAGGGCGCGGTGACGGTGGCCGACTCGACGGGCGAGCTCGCAGTGCGTCGCGGCAGTCTGGTCGTCGCGACGGATGCCGGCCCCATGAAAGCGCGCTTCGACGGTGTCGTGGCGAGCACCGCGCCCAATCCCGCAAGCTTCGTCGTGGACGGCCGGCTGTTCGGCGCGGCCGCGGGCGATGCGCCTGCGGCCGGGCTCTATACCCTCGTGCGCTCGGGACGCATCGCGATGACGCGCGACGGACGCGAGGTCGTGCTCGATCCCGGGGAAGCGGGTTACGCAAACGACGCGGGCGGTGCCCCGACCCGCCTGCGCGAGATCCCGCGCTTCATCGACGCCGATCGCTATCTCGCCATCGCGTTCGATCCGTCCTCGTTGATGTG
>JADZCB010000355.1 GCA_020851775.1 Gammaproteobacteria bacterium | reverse complement strand
GCGGACGATGCCGCCGAACGCTTCTACAAGGATCACGTCGAGTTTCTCGAGCCGTTCGACGTCAAGGGCACGATGTTCGTGATGGAGCGGCCGCTGGACGCGCACGAAGAGGATCAGGTCAACTCCTATCTGCCGACACAGCGCCGCGTGCGGCGGCTCTCGGCGCAGGAGCGCGCCGATGTCTACATGGGCACGGACATGACGCTCGACGACTTCGAGGGCTTCTCCGGGCGCGTGCTCGACTTCGAGTGGCGCTATCTGGGCAAGCGCGAGGTGCTGACGGTGGCGAACGGCCGCTCGCCGAACGGCGTGTTGTTCGGCCCCGGCAGCCGTGTGCCGGACGACCGCTGGCAGGTGCGCAACTGCTACGCCGTCGAACTGAAGCCCAAGTTCAAGGGGCATCCATACTCGAGCAAGATCATTTTCTTCGACACCGAAACCCTGAACTCGCCGGTCGCGATCGCTTTCAACCGCGATGGTCAGGTATGGCGGATCTTCAGCGCACTGTATTACAAGCCCGAGCAGCGGGCAGACGGTGTCAACGCGCTGGAGACGTCCGTGCAGCGCTGGCTGGGCACCATCGCGACGGATGTGCTGAAGAACACCTCGACCGTCTCGGTGAGCCTGAAGGAAGGCGGCTCGTACAACCCGACGCTGACCGATCGCCAGATTGAGAAACAGTTCAATGTGTCCGCCCTGAGTGAGGGTCGCTAGCAGATTCCGCTGTCTGCTCTGGCTGCGCGGGCCGCCGGGCCGGCAGGGCGTGACCCGTGCATACGGTGGGTTCGGGGATGTCTTTCGCGGCGTCCGTTGCGTGTATCGTAGCGCCGTGCCCGGCGTGACTGAGCGCGCCGCACGTCCGATGTCTCGACCCCGACGAAATCCGAAAATCCGGAGGAAGCGCGATGCGTAAACTGGGCTTGCTGCAATTCACCGAAGGCGTCGATGGCGCCACGCTGACCGCGAATGCCCGCCGCCTCGAGGCCCTCGGCTACGACACGCTGTGGCTGCCGGAGGTGTTCGGCCGCGAACCCGTCGCGACTTGTGCGTGGCTGCTCGCCAAGACCGAACGCATGCGGATCGGCACGGGCATCCTGAACGTCTACGTCCGCGATGCACACGCTGCCGCGCAGACGGCGAATACGCTAGCCGAGATTGCCGCAGGGCGTTTCACGCTCGGTCTCGGCGTGTCGCATCCGGTGCTGGTCGAGCCGCGCGGCCATCGTTTCGAACCGCCTGCACACAAGATGCGGACGTACCTGGAGACGCTGCGCGGCGCGAAGGTCGACGGCGTTCCCGCGCCGCGGCCGGCGCCGGTGGTCGTCGCGGGTCATGGACCGCAAATGATGAAGGTGGCGGCCGAACTCGCCGACGGACTCTTCCTCTACTTGCAGCCGGCGGAGAAGGTCGCGCAGGCCCGCGCGCTGCTCGGCCCGGACAAGGAAATCCATGCCGTGGTGCGCACGGTGCTGTGCCCCGATCGCCAGCGCGCGCGCCGGATTGCGCGTGCCGCGCTCGGCTTTTACGTGCAGTTGCCCGCCTATCACCGCGCATGGCAGGCGGCGGGTTTTGGGCCCGCAGATTATGCCGATGGGGGCAGCGACCGCCTGCTCGACGCCATCGCGCCAGCGGGCGACGCGCCGGCGCTCGACGCGGTGATCGAGGGCTACTTCGCGGCCGGCGCCTCGCACGTCAGCCTCTATCCCATCCACCCCGATGACGATTACGACCCCGGCCGAGCCGGCGGGCTGCTATGGGACTGGACGACACTGGAGGCACTCGCGCCGGCACGCTGAACGAGACCACGTGTGCGTCCTGTACACGCACGGTCGCCGCAGCGCCATCCGGCACCGTCGCCAGCGTCCACCGGAGCGGATTCACGCCCCGCTAGCAGGCGCCTCAATGCACAGCGCGCACCGCTGGCCCCTTGTCCGGCACACTTGGCGTGTCGGGGGCGGGCGCTGGGGCCGCGGGCGGTGTTACGAGGGTGACGCGCTGCACCGGCGGCTTCGGCGGTGGCATCACACGGTTGCGACCGCCGCGCTTCGCGTCGTACATCGCGCGATCGGCGCTGTCGATGAGTGCCTCGAGCGTGGTCGGAACGAGTTCCACGCTCGCCACGCCGATGCTGACGGTCACGCGCACTTGTGCGCGCTCGACGCGGATCGGAATTTGTTCGATCGCGGTACGAATACGCTCGGCGGTGTTAACGGCGCTGTCGAGGCGCGTGCCGGGCAGCACCACCAGGAACTCTTCGCCGCCGTAGCGCCCGACGCTGTCGACTTCCCGCAGTGCGCTGCGCACGATGCCGGCGATGCGGCGCAGAACGTGATCGCCGGCGAGGTGACCCAGGCGATCGTTGACCTGCTTGAAGTGGTCGACGTCCACCATCAGCACCGAAAACATCGACCCGTAACGCTGGAATTCGGCGAAGCGGCGACCGAGCTCGGTCATGATCCCGATCCGATTCAGGATCTGCGTCAACGGATCCGATTCGGCGAGGTGACGCAGCGCCGCCTCCAGTTCGTGCTGTGCGTGGAGGTAATGCCAGGCCATGCCGGCAACCGCCCAGATCACGAACAGCGCGAGCCCGCGGTTGACGAGGCCGGTGGGATCGTTGTCGAGCGAGGGATTGAGCATCCAGCCGAGCACCAGCAACACCGTGCTGGTACAGGCGAAGGCGAGCACTACGCGCCGCGCGCGGGCGAGCAGCCCGAACAGGATGACGGTGGTGTACAGCACGCCGACGATCACGTCCGACGCATAAAGCACGTCGAGCGAAAAGTAGACGACGCTGCTGATGACCCCGAGGATCACCGCGCAGATCGCCGCGGCGTTATTCGATAAAGTTTTGCGCATCCATTCCCGGTCCGCATCGATCCGGACCGCCCGCCTCATTGCATACCTGCAAGTGAAGGACATCCTGCGCGCCGCAGAAGCCGGCGCACACGACCACCGGGTCGTCCTGAGACAATGTTCACACAAACGTTTACGTTTGGGCAGCCTGCCGGCGCGCGGCCGGGCGAATGACCGACGCGGCGGCGGGGTGCTGGCGACTGCCACGGCCACCGGCGGACCCCGGGTATCGACTTCAAGCGAGACGCGGCTGCGCCGTGCCGGCTTCCTCCCGGGCTGTTGCTGCCGCGCGTCCGGCGGCCTACTTGCGAAGTTCGCGGCGCATGATCTTCCCGCTCGCGGTCTTGGGCAGATCGGCGACGATCTCGACTTCACGCGGCCGCTTGTAGGCGGCCATACGGTCCTTGCAGAAATCGACGATGTCCGCGCCCGTCGTCTCGGTGCCGGGCCGTAGACTGACATAGGCCTTGACGGTTTCGCCGCGATAGGCGTCGACGACCCCGACGACGGCAC
Organism: Gammaproteobacteria bacterium; assembly: GCA_020851775.1. GTDB lineage: Bacteria > Pseudomonadota > Gammaproteobacteria. The sequence continues at coordinate 1,568 of JADZCB010000355.1, read as the reverse complement.
ACTCACGCACGGCAGGATGCGTGTAGAGCACGTCCTCGACTTCGCGCGGCCAGACCTTGTAGCCGGACGCGATGATGAGATCTTTTTTGCGATCGACGATGTAGAACCAGCCCTCTGCGTCCATGAAGCCCACGTCGCCGGTCCGGATCCCGCGGGTATCGAAAGCCTTGGCGGTTTCTTCCGGCTTTTCCCAGTAACCCGGCACGACCATCGGCCCGCCGGAGATCAGTTCGCCGATTTCCCCTGCCGGCAGATCGTTGCCATCGTCGTCGCAGATCCGCACCAGTGCGCCGCACACCGGCACGCCGACCGACAGTGCGCCGGTGTTCGGATCGACCGGTGCACTGCCGCCGAGCGGCACCGCGTGCGTCGGGCTCGTCGTCTCGGTCATGCCGTAGATGTTGTGGATGTACGCGCCGAACATGTTCTGGAACGCCTCGACCTGCGCAGGCGACACCGGCGCGCCGCCGCTGTAGACCTTCGTGAGGGTCGAGAAATCGCGCTTGCGCGCCTCTTCGTTGTTCATCAGCGCGATGAACACCGTGATCGAAGCGACGACGAAGGTCACGCCGTGCTTTTCGACGAGTTCCGCCGTGACTGCCGGATCGAAGCGGTAATACAGCACGAGCGGGCACGGCAGCAGCATTGCGGTCGTGATGCAGGCGATGAGGCCCGTGATGTGAAACAACGGTGCGACGCCGAGAATCACATCGTTCGAGTCGAGCTTCATCCACTCGCGGTAGACCTGCGTGTTGTAGACGACGTTCCGATGCAGGTTCATCGCCGCCTTCGGCGGTCCGGTGGTTCCCGAGGTGTACGTCAGCAGCGCGATATCGTCGTCGGCGAGCGACTGCGCTGCCGGCCGCTGATCGGCGTAGCCGGCGATCAGCGTCATCAGATCGGTGGCGTCGGCGCAGGCGATGCGTCGCACGTCCTGCAACATTGCAGGCCGCGTGTCGCCGAGGAACTCGAGTTCGCTGGTCGTCAGCACGTGCTCGACCCGCGTGTCGGCCGCGATGTCCTTCGCGACGTCCTGGTACAGGGATTCCAGCGTGATGAGCACACGCGCACCGGAATCGTTGAGGATCAATGCGACTTCCTTGTGCCGGAGCATCGGGTTGACCGACACCATGATCCCGCCGAGTTTCCACGTCGCGAGCATCGCGATCACGAACTGCGGCACGTTCTGCAGATAGACGGCGATTCGATCGCCGCGCCCGATGCCGCGCGCGGCCAGGCCGGCGGCGAGGGCGTCGCTCAGGCGATCGACTTCGCCGGTCGTGAGACTCGCATCGAAATAGTGGAGCAGCGCGCGTTGCGGGTCGCGCTCAAGCGCACGACGGAACATCGACAGCGCGTCGGGGAACTCGGGCTGGATGTCGGGGGGAACGCCCGGACTGTACTGGGCGAGCCAGGGCTTCTGGTCGTATACGCTCATGGATTCCTCTGCAGGGCTTGGCGGGCGGCCGACACCTTACACCGTTACCGGGCGTCGAAAAACGGCTGCGTCTGCCGGTCGTTGCACGGAAATGACGCGACTTCCGCCTTTACAGCACACGCGTTCGTCG
>JADZCB010000354.1 GCA_020851775.1 Gammaproteobacteria bacterium | reverse complement strand
GCTTTCTCGATTCGGACCTGCGTCGGGTCGACGCTGACCAGCCCGTCGCCCTGCATCGCCTCGAGGCGGACCAGTTCGTCTGCGAAGTAGTCACCGAATGCGATACCCCAGCGCCGTTCGACGTCAGATCGATCGACGATGCCTTGACAGGCGAGCGTCATGATGATCTCCCGCCGCAACCGGTCGTCGTCGGACAGTGCATAACCGCGCGTCACGGGAATTTCACCGGCGTCGACTCGCGCCTGGTAATCCTCGAGTTCTTTCGAATTCTGCACGAAGCAATCGTCGAACGAACTGATGGCGCTCATGCCGAGGCCGACCAGATCGCATTCCGCGTGCGTCGAGTAGCCTTGAAAATTCCGGTGCAGCGTGCCCTCGCGCCGCGCCCGTGCCAGTTCGTCGTCGGGCAGCGCGAAGTGATCCATGCCGATGTAGTCGTAGCCGGCGTCTCCGAGCCGTGCGATCGCCGAACCGAGCAACGCGAGCTTCAGATCGGCCGACGGCAGCAGTGCGGCATCGATCTGGCGCTGCGACTTGAACATGTGCGGCAGGTGCGCGTAGTTGAACAGCGACAGCCGGTTCGGTCTGAGCGCGATGACCTTGTCGATGGTGCGCGCGAAGCCTTCGAGATTCTGCAGCGGGAGGCCGTAGATCAGATCGAAACTGATCGACTCGTAGGCCGCCGCGCGCGCCGCAGCGACGACCGACACGATCTGCGACTCGCTTTGCACCCGGTTCACCGCGACCTGCACGCGGGAGTCGAAATCCTGGATACCGAGGCTCAGCCGGTTGAAGCCGAGTTCGCGCAGCGCGGCGATGGTGTCCGGCGATACGGTGCGCGGATCGACTTCGATTGAGGTCTCGCAGTCGGCGGCGAAACCGAACTCGCCGCGCAGGGCCGTCACCAGCGCGGTCAACTGCGCCACCGACAGGAAAGTCGGCGTGCCGCCGCCGAGATGGAGCTGACGCACTTCGCGGTCGCGACCACCATGCAGCGCGGCGCGGCGCGGGATCTCCTTCAGCAACCGCGTCATGTACTCCTCGCCACGTGCGCGATTGTTCGTGATGAGCTTGGTGCACGCGCAGTAGAAGCACACTTTCGCGCAGAACGGGACGTGGACGTACAGCGACAGCGGGCCGCCCGCGGCGCGTCCGGCAATCACCGAGCGCTGCGCGGCGAGCTCGCGCGCGCCGAAGGCAGCGGTGAACTGCACGGCGGTCGGATACGACGTATATCGCGGGCCGGCGACGTCGTACTTCCTGATCAACTCAGGAGAGAAACCGATGCTCATGTCGCGCCGACCTTGTGCCCATGGAATAGCGCGCAGCGTCGCGCCAGGGCTTGCCGGAGGCATTGACGTGGATCAACCGCCCGGCCCCCGTCAATCATCGCGGGCCGGGAGACTGCGCACGTGAACGTCGTGCTGCGGGAACGGCATCTCGATGCCGGCCGCCGCAAAAGCCTCATAGATGCGGGTGTTGAGTTCATGTTTGATGTCACCGCGGTCACCGAGCTCCCGCGCATGGACCTGGAGCTCGAAGTTCAGCCCACTTTCGCCGAAGCCGACGAAGCTCGCAAGCGGCCCCGGCTCCTTCAGCACCTTCGGATGCGCGCGCGCGACGTCGAGCAGCAGCGCGTGGACGCGCACGATGTCGGCGCCATAGGCGACACGGAGCTGGAACATCACGCGCGTCACCTGGTCGGTCAACGTCCAGTTGATGAAGCGCTCGGTGATGAAGTTCTTGTTGGGCACGATGATCTCGCGATTGTCGGCATCCGAAATCGTCGTCGCCCGGATCTGGATACGGCTGACACGCCCCGACAGCTCGCCGATCGTCACCACGTCGCCGACCCGGATCGGACGTTCGAACAGCAGGATCAGGCCCGAGATGAAATTCGCGAAAATCTCCTGCAACCCGAACCCGAGACCGACGCCGAGGGCGGCAATCAGCCACTGCACCTGTGACCAGCGCAGGCCGAGCGTACTCAGCGCGAGCGTGATGCCCAGCGCGACGATGAAATACTGCACGAGCGTCGTCACGGCGTAGCGGCTGCCGCGATGAAGGCCGAGCCGCTGCAGCAGCGCGATTTCGAGGACGCCCGGCATGTTGCGCGCGGCGAGCATCGTGATCCCGATCATCACCGCCGCGACGGCCGCATTGGCTATCGTGATCGGCGCGAGCTGAATCGCACCCGCGGCGTCCTTGACCTCGATCTGCCACAGCGTGACCTTGTCGAACACCGTCAGTGCCGGCAGCACATCGCGCCATACCCAGTACAGGCCGATCGCGGTCGACCAGCCCGTCACATTGGCGACGATGAGACGCGCCTGTGCATTCATCGTCGCCAGATCGACGACGGGCTCGTGCTCGGCTGGCGGCGCATCCGGATCGGTCGGCGGCGCAGTGGCCGCCTTCAGCACGATCCGCTGCTGGGCGACGGCCAGCCAGCGCAAGGCGAGATGGTGCAGGATCGCGATCGCGAGCAGCAGGACCAGCGTGTCGAGGTAATACCGGCTGAGTTCCAGCGCCGTGTAGTGATACCCGGACGCCGACAGCAGCGCGAGCACCAGCGGGGCGCCACCCGCCACCAGTCCCCAGGCCGGGCGACTGCGCGTGATCCAGCTCGTCGGATGATTGAGTGCCAACTGATGATGGAGAACGCCGGCGCGCTTCGTCAGCCAGTGACTGAACACCGCCGCCGCCAGCATCGCGGCGAGAAAGAACAGTCGCCGCAGGCTGTACTGGAAAGCCGGATTCGAACTCCATTCGAACGTCGTCGCAATCGCGTACGACGGCACGAAAAGCTGACCCCATTGCAACCATTGGCGGCGCGTACGCTCGACGCCGTCCCTGTCCCACTGGAAATGGCGCAGCGCGACGCCGTTGCGGCCGAGAAACACCCGCACCCAGTTCACCGCGAACAGCAGTTCAGCGGCCTTCGCACTGAGCTGGCCGAGCGCGATCGAGAACTCGCCGCCGGCATAGCCTGCGGTCAGGAGATCGGCGATCAGCCACAGCGCCAGCGATTCGGGCAGCGCGACGAGCGTCGTCACCGCGAGGGCCGTCAGCGTGTTGCGGAAGCGGTCTTCGCGCGGCTTGGCGACCGCATCGGCGAGGCGCACGAGGTACGGTCGCAGCCGTGGCCGTGCGCGGACCAGCGCCGCGATCACAATCACCATCAACAGCAGTCGCGGCCAGGCACGGCTCGCGCCGCTGACGACGTCGTGCACCGTCTGCGTCCAGTTCGACGGACTCAGGAACCACTGGGCGCCGGTGACGACGTCCGACAAGAACGCGAGCGACAGCGGCGGCGCATTCGGCAACCACAGCAGGCGTTCGTCGAGGAAGGCGCGATAGGCAGCGACGGTGTTCATCGTCTGCTGCAACTCGAAGTCGGTACCGTCGAGCATCCGCAGATAGCTCGCGTAGTTCTCGTCGAGGGTGCGCAGCAGCTTGACGCGATCGGCGAACATCGCCGCCGCGCGTTCCGCGTCGGCCGGCGTCAGCGGCGGTCCGGGCGGCTCGAGACGGGCGTTCATCTGGCGCAGCGCATCGTTGCGATCCGCCGCCTCGCGCAACTGCTCTTCGATTTCGATGCGCGCCATGCCGATCTGCGACACCTGGCTCTCGTTCAGCCGGGAGAGGCGGCGCAGCGTGCGCAATTGGGGGATTTGGCGCCGCTGCTCGACGAGAATGCGGCCGAGGCTGGAGGACGCACCGGCGATCGCGGCGCGCTGGCGCGCGCGCGCATACCCGTCGTCGAGCCGCTGCCGCTGCTCGATGTAGCCGGTGCGTTCGCGCACCGTACGGCCCTGGTCGTCCAGCACCTGCGACAGCGCCGTACCGAATGCCGCATTGTCGGCCGCGAGCGCCCGGATCAGCGGGTGGGCGTCAGCCGTATCATGCTGCGCCTGCTGAGCCTCGTCCTGGATCCGGCGCAGCTCTTCCTGCCGCTTGTCGAGCAGGAGTTGTTCGAGCGCGGCAAAGCGCCGGTTCGCGCGCGCGAGCTTCGCTTCCGCCAGCCGGCGCCGTGCCGAGTTGATCTCGAGCCGGATGCCATGGCTGAGCTGCTCCTGGTTCAGTGCATTCAGCTCGGCCTGGCGTGCGGCGATTTCAGCTTCGAGCAGTTGCTGACGCGCACGCGACTGCTCGGTGCCATCGTCGGCGCCGACACCCGACATCTCCAGTTCGAGCTCGGCGATCCGTGCCGAAACCCGATTCTTGTCCTGGACGATCTCGGCCGGCCGCGACTGCAACGAACGGTCGCGCTGCTCGTATCCGTTGAGCTTGTTTTCGAGTTCGGCCCGCTCGGTGGCCGCTGCTTCGAGCACGGGCTGGAGTTCGGTCAGCGTCAGGCGCATATCCGCGCCGGTCAAGGGCGGCGCATCGGCTCCGGCATTCAGCTTGGCGAGTTCGGCCGCGAGCTGTTTCACCGTGTCGGCGCCGGTGCGCAGGCTCTTGGCGAACTTCTCCGACTGCTCGGCATGCGCGGCCGCGGTGTCGAGAAAATTGCGGGTCTGCTGCAAGAGTTGCAGCAGAACGTCGCGACCGGGATCGCTCGCCGGGCGCCGTTCGACCTCGGCGAGGCGTGCGGCGAGATCCT
>JADZCB010000353.1 GCA_020851775.1 Gammaproteobacteria bacterium | reverse complement strand
TAGCCTTACAATCCATAAAAACGGCAACATGTCGTTGCAAATTCAGAGACAATCGGAGTTGCGCGTATGGATCGCCTGCAGGCCATGCTGGCTTTTCGAGCCGTCGCCGACAGCGGCAGCTATTCCGCCGCCGCGCGCCAGATCGGTCGTTCGAAGGCTCTGGTCAGCAGGCTCGTCGCCGATCTCGAAAGCCACCTCGGCGCGCGATTGTTGAACCGTACGACACGGCGGGTCAGCCTCACCGACGTCGGCCGCACCTACCATGCGCGCTGCGTGCAACTGCTGGCCGATCTCGACGAACTCGAAAGCAGCGCACGCGACGCGCAGGCCACTCCTCGCGGCAACCTGCGCCTGGCCGGTCCACATACCTTCGGCGAGTTGTTCCTGATCCCTGCGCTGCACGCGTTCGGAACCCAGTATCCGGCGATCGGGATCGATTTCACGCTGACCGATCGATTCGTCGATCTCGTCGAGGATCGTTTCGACGTCGCGATCCGCATCGCCGATCTGCCGGACTCGACGCTCGTCGCACGACGCCTGGCCGACATGCGTCTCGTGGTCTGCGCCGCACCCGAATATCTCGCGCGCCACGGCGAACCACGGCAACCCGCCGATCTCGCGCGCCACACCTGCATCGTCGACACGAACCTGCGCCAGCCGGGGTTGTGGCCGTTCGACATCGCCGGTCGGCGCACCAGTGTGCGCGTCAGTGGACGCTATGCCGTCAACAGCGCGCGCGCCGCCTGCGATCTGGCCGCCGCCGGCGACGGCATCGTGCTCGCACCGGACTTCGCCGCCGGTGCGTATCTCGCCGCAGGCAAGCTGCGGCTGCTGCTCGACGAGTTCGCGATCGCGCCACGCGGGATCTGGGCCGTGTATCCACACCGTCGCCATCTCGCCCAGCGCCTGCGCGTGCTGATCGATTTCCTGGTCGCGCGCTTCGCGCTTCAGCAGCGCGCGAGCAGCGCGTCCAATGACGGGTGATCGTCCGCTTCCATCAGATAGCGGCGCGCCGTATCGCCGAGCCGTTCACCGGCGCGCAAACGCGCGATGGCGGCCGGGGCGTCGAGGATTTCGAGCCCGCCGACGGCCGCAATGCCGTGCGCGAACAGCACCTGGGGCACTACGCCTGCCGTCGGCCCGAGCAACACGACGCGCCGCGCATGCCGGCACCACACGAGCATCGCATCGAGGCTGTCGTTGATCAGCGTCGCGCCGGTCACGATGATGTCGCTGCAGGGTGCGAGCGCGTGCGGATCGAGCGTGATCGACAGCCCCTCCTCCTCGCGGAGCATCTGCGGCTTGCGTTCGACGACGGTCACGCGCATGCCGGCCGCACGCGCGTGACGCACCAGTGGCGGGAAGTGACCGATCATGCCGAGATGGCCGCCCGTCGTGCACACGATGCCCGCCATCGAATCGGCGGCCGTCGGCGGTACGTGACCGGCACGGCGATGCAGATGCGTCGTCACTGCACCGACCGTCGCGAGCGCGAGTGAGCGCTCGGCATCGTCGTCGCGCGCGAGGCGACGGGCGAGCAGCAGCGGATTCATCCCGGTGAAATCGATGTCGGCATAGCGTCGTGCCATGCCGGCCTGCGTCGGCCCGAGCCATGCGTAATAGAGGCCGGCGCTGCCATCGGCGAGTGCGACGACGCCGAATTCGGCATCACGGTGCGCGACCGGGGTGGCGTCCGGCACATAGACCTCGCTGATCGGCGGCAACGCAAGCGTCGTGCCGATTCGTTCGACCGCGGCCAGCAGTGCACCGGCAATGCTCATCGTCATGTCTCCCGGCGTGAACGTTCGTCACTCGATGCGGCGGCATCACGCGTGTCGATTCCACCCACCCTGCCGTTCCCTGCCGCGGGCCCGGTCCATGGACTGCGTGACTTATAACCCGTGTCCGACACATTTCGATCCACGAGGCATCTTGCGATCGACGACATGCGGACTAGAATGAAATCGAACCCAGTGCGATGGGCATATCGCACACGCTGAAGCACGGAGCCGATGGGTGAGCAGACGCGGGAAGCGTACGATCCCCGTATCGGAGCTCACTCGAACCGGCGCGCGCCAATGAGCCTAGCGCCATTCGCCCACAGGGCAAGCCGGGTGACGAACATCGCCTCCGTTCTGCAAGTGCCAGCAACCGGCAAACCCCGCCTCGGCGGGGTTTGTCATGTCTGACACGACTGTCGTACCCATGCGACCGATTCGATGCGGGCACGGGTTCCTGTGATATCCATCCCGACGCACCGGATCCCCGGGCGCTGATCCGCAGATCCCGGCACGACCGATACGCAGGCCGGCACACGCCGGCCTGTCGTTGCTGCATGAGAACTGTGCCGATCAGGTGCCGAGCCGCTGCATCGCCTGCACCGTCATGTACTTGTTGATGACGTCATCGTGCATGTTCCATTGCGACTTCCAGCCGCCGGCGCAGGTTTCCGCCTGGTGGAAACGCGTGATGCGCTGGGATTGGATGTCGTTGCTGATCACCCAGTTCCAGGTCCAGGCGACGTTCCCGCTTCCGTCCATCAACACCGTGTCGCCCTTCTTCATCTGGCTGAAGCCGGGTTCGAAGGACTTCCACAGTTCGCCGCGTCGGTCAAAGGTGAGCATCTGCGGGTACATCAGCATACGTGCGTCGATGTATACGCGCTTCTTGCTGACCGGTGCCCGCGGATAGCCGGTCGGCTCGGCCTCGAGTACGAGCACCTCCGGCAGCAGCGATTTGCCAACGTACAGGAAAGTGTTGTTCTTCGGACCGCCAACCAGCGGGTAACCCCAGTTCGGCTGATCGGGCATCCACTGCTGGTGCATCGAACCGAGGAACGGTTGGCGACCGACGATCTTGTAGTTGCCCCAGGTCAGCATCGGATCACCCGCGGCCCAGGCATCGGACAGGAACAGGTTGACACCGGGCACCAGCGGTTCGAAACGCTGGTTCGTCGGGAAGCGGCGCACCCGCTTGAAGGCCGGGATATATCCGAACAGATCGGGATACTCGCGCTGATCGTAGGGCCAGATGTTCAAGAAAGCCGTGCCTTTGACGTCGTTCGGCGCGGTAAACCACGTCGACTGCAGGCGCAGCTTGTCCTCATAGCCTTTCAGATACGGCCCGTCCGGATGATCGACGAGACCGGATGTATTCTGTTCGGCCCAGACGAGATCGTAGTTGTAGAGCACCGTCCCCGCCGCATCGAGGGCAAACATCGGCACTGCGTACATGGCCTGATCGTAGCGGCCCCAGCTCAGCGTCAGATTCGCGATCAGTTCGAGGCCGGTCTGTGGGTCCGGAAAGGGCAGGCCGCCGATCCACGGTTTACCGTCCTTGGTCCGGATGTTGCCGGTTTCATCGATGACGGCCTGGCCCTGGTTGCGCATCGACGCTTCCAGGTATTTCCCGGGAAACATCGTCGAGACATCGGTGTCGGTCGGCATGATGAAGAACTTGCGTCCCAGTTGCTTCACTTCCTGGTACAGCATCGGATCGACGAGGTCCTTGACCGCGTCGATGTTGTCGGCGGTGATTTCATCGCCGACCTTGATTTTGCCCTTCGTGAACAGCTCGATGTCCAGGAGTTCGTCCGGATAGGCCTTCGTGATGTCGCCCGACTCGCAAATCAGCGGCCACAGCGACGTCAGCACGCCCGCGCCGCCGATACCCCGCGCCACCTTGTCCAGAAAATAGCGCCGGCTGTAGTCGAAGTCGTATTTCCTGATGTGCATAAGCTCCCCTTATATGGCTTTTCCCCGTCCGCGCACGCTGTGCGCCACAGTCGATCCGGATCGCGTCGCAGTCGGCCATACCCCTCATTCGGCCTGCCGCCATTGCGCCCGGCTGGTTTCACTTTAGGCGTCCGTCGCGTCACCGGCAACGCACATGGCCATCGCAGTGCCATATCCGGTTCGTATAATGAACCGCATCTACAACGGAGCATTCGACCCATGGCCGGCATCTTCAAGGCTTACGACATCCGCGGCATCTACAGCGAGACGCTGACCGACGAGATCGCGACACGCATCGGGCGCGCCTTCGTCGACTTTCTGGGTTGCCGCACCGTCGTGATCGGACGCGACATGCGGGCCCATTCACCGGCGATGTTCGCGGCGCTCGCGCGCGGCGTGACGCAGCAGGGTGCGGATGTCATCGACCTCGGCATCTGCAGCACCCCGATGTGCTACTACGCGAACGGCAGTCTCGACGCCGACGCGAGCATCATGATCACGGCGTCCCACAACCCGGGCGAATGGAACGGCATGAAGATGTGTCGCGAGCAGGCGATCCCGATCAGTGGCCCGACCGGCATCGAGGCAATCGAGCAGATCGTCGCGCGCGCTGTCTTCGCCCCGGCCGCCGCGATGCCCGGCACGATCACGCAGCACGACATCGCACCCGCCTACATCGCACACATCCGCGGCATGGCCGACATCCGACGCAGGCTCCGCATCGCGGTCGATTATGCGAATGCGATGGGCATCGTCGAGGCACGGGCGCTCGACGGCCTGTTCGAGACGCGTGCGCTGTTCGATACGCTCGACGGCGACTTTCCGAATCACGAAGCGAATCCGCTCGACCACGAGACCCTCGAACCGCTGCAGCATCTGATCGCAGCGGAAGGCCCGTTCGATTTCGGCATCGCTTTCGATGGCGATGCCGACCGCGTCGGCTTCGTCGACGAGCGCGGCGAGATCGTGCCGATGGATCTGATCACGGCGCTGATCGCGCAGACGCTCCTGAAGTCGCAGAAAGGCGCGATCTTCTACGACCTGCGCAGCAGCAAGGCCGTTGCCGAAGCGATTGCCGAGAGCGGCGGCACGCCGCTGATGTCGCGCGTCGGACACGCGTTCATCAAGCGGCAGATGCGCGATGCCGACGCACTGTTCGCCGGCGAGCTTTCCGGTCATTACTATTTTCGTGAGAATTTCTTCACCGAATCCTCGGCACTCGCCGTGATCCAGGTCGCCAATCTCGTCAGCGCCGGCCGGCAGCCGCTGTCGGCGCTGGTCGCGCCGCTGCGACGCTATGCGCCGAGCGGCGAAATCAATTCGAAAGTCGCCGACGTCGACGCGGT
>JADZCB010000352.1 GCA_020851775.1 Gammaproteobacteria bacterium | reverse complement strand
TTCATCCCCCGCCATGGGCGCGGGCTATCGCGAGTTGCAGGATGCGGTTCAGGAGTTGCGGATAGCCGATACCGTCGTACAGCGCGGCCTGGGCGAATTCCTCGCTGAGCGCGACGTCGGGGTTCGGGTTGGCCTCGAGGAAGAACGGAGTGCCGTCGGCGGCGAGGCGGAAGTCGACGCGCGCGTAGCCGTCGATTTCGAGCACGCGGCAGATGCGCTTGGCGGTCTGCTGGATGCGCGACGCGAGTTCCGGCGGGAGATCCTCGGCCGGGCCCTGCAGGATGCCACGACGCTCCTGGTATTCCGGATCGTGCTTGACGCGCTCGGTCGCGATGCGGAGTTGACCGGCGCGCAGGTCGCCGAATTCGAGTTCCCACACCGGCAGCACGCGCATCCGCGCGTTGCCGAGCACACCGACGTAGAGTTCTCGACCCTCGATGTAGGCCTCGGCGATCGCGTCGGTGCCGACGCGATCGTGGACGAAGCCAACGCGCTCGGCGAGCTTGTCGTCGCTGTCGACGACCGAGGCCTGTGCGATGCCGATCGAGGCGTCCTCGCTGACACTTTTGACGATCAATGGAAAGCCGAGCCGCTTCGGACGCATCACCTTGCGTCCCATCGGGAACACCGCGAAGGCCGGTACCGGAATGCGGTGATAGGCGAGCAGCTTCTTCGACAGCGCCTTGCCGCGGGCGAGCATCAGGCCGCGCGGATTGCAACCGGTGTATGGCACGCGCAGGAGTTCGAGATAACTCGCGACATTCTGATCGTAGGTCGTCTCGCCGTGAAACTGTTCGAGCAGATTGAATACGACGTTGGGCTGCCAGTGCCGGATCTCGTCACGGATCGGCCGCAACTCGTGCTGTACGCCGATCGCACGCACATCGTGGCGCGCCGCGCGCAGCGTGTTGACGACATCGAATTCCGTTTTCCACGCATGAGCTTCCTTTTCGGTGTAGCCCTCGCGCGAGGCGGGCGGCATCAGGTCGGGGTGCAGCAGCACCAGCACACGCAGCCGTTTCATACCGCAAACCATTCGCGTCGCGACGGGCTGTACAGCGAATGCACGGTGCGGGTTGCGAGCAGCACCGTGAAATCCATCACGAGCTCGCGTTCGCGGCCCGGCGCGCGCAGCTTCAGTTCGCGCGCGCGGGCAATCATGCCGTCGAGCACGGCATCGAGCGTCAGTTGATACTCGCCGGTCCACTTCGCGATCATCTGACGGATGCGGGCGCGGTGGCGGCGCAGAAACTGGGCTGCGGTCGGTGCGCGGTGATGACGCGGATCGGCCGAGAAGATTTTCAATAAATCGCGATCGTGATGCGAAGGGATGGTCAAGACGTGTCGTGCCTGTTTTTGCGCGTAATGTTCGGCAAGCGTGCGCGTGAGCCGGCCGAGTGGGTCGACTCGCAGGCGACGCGTGAGTTCCGGCCGGGTGCCGGCGATGTCGGCCATCAGCTCGTCGACGTACTGCAGTTTCTTCAGCGCGGGCCAGTCTGCATAGCGTTTGCGCCAGTCGGAACGCGGTTTCAACCATACCGCGAACGTCTCGGCGAAATCCTCGTCCGGGTGACTCTGTGCATACCACAGGCGCAGGTGTTGCACGTACTGCTTGCTGGCCGGGTTCGGTCGGTAATACGCCGGATATGGTGTCGACGACCGGCCGAAGAGTTCGCGCCAGCGGCTGCGTCGGTGCAACTGGAAGGCATGCTGCACGACGTGGCCGGCTTCGTGGCGCAGGATGCGCATGCAGTCGGCGACGGTGCCGCCCTCGACCTCGAGGATCAGACGCCGTTCGAGTTTCATCAGGCGCGGATGTGCGAGGTAGAACGGGATCGCGATACCGGGCGTCGTGTCCGGGCTGAACCACTCGTCGGAGATCCAGGCGTGCGGCCGCACGCGCAGATCGCGCTGCGCGAGCTCGTCGTAGAGTGCGGCGAGGCAGTCTTCGAGCCACGTACCTTCGACGCTGACCTTCAGCGCCTTCAGCGGCAACTGCAACAAGGCCTCGTCGGACCAGTTGGCCCACGGGAATCTGCGAGACATGCAGGGATACTAAAGAGCTGCCCGGAATTCCGCTACACGCCCCGCGTCATCACGCCCGGCGCCAAATTCGGGACATGCTGCAGAAAATAGCAGAGCGTAAATGTCGGTCACCGGGTGGGTGCCGCCCGCGGGCGCCGGCGCCGGATAGCCCGCGTCGACGCGCTCGAGTTCGTCCCTGTATCGCTCGAGCGCGCACGTCCTGTGCGCGCACGGTCGCCGCAGAGCCATCCGGCACCAGCGCCCACCCTCGCGAGCGTCGAATGGAGCGGATTTACGCTCGCCTATATAGCCACGGAGGACACGGAGGAAGAGATGCATCGAGTGGTGCTTCCATGGCTCGGGCCCGATTGCTGACGCCAGCGCTGCGGAAGCGCGGAGCAATCCCATTCTTCCTCCGTGTCCTCCGTGGCTGGATTGATCGGCACGTCCGCCCGCGCAGGACCACGGGTATCGCTACGCATCAGATGCGATCGAAATACGGTATGTGCCAGTCGCGCCAGGTCGTCCGCCGGGCGCGCGGCGACAGCATGCGCCAGTGGGCAAGTTCCTGGGCGGTGAATGCAATCGACGTGTGCTGCGCCAGCCAGCGATGGAACGGACTGCCGATGCTTTCGTTGACGTGGATCAGCGGAGCACCGGCGGTGAGCGACTGCCACAGTGCGCCGAGCGCGGCGGGTGCGCCGACCACTTCGTAGACGTAATACGCGTCGTCTGTCGCGCCGACGATCGCGGCGGCCTCGGCGTCGTCGTCGCGGACGAAGACGGTGCCGACCCGCAGCGCCGGCAGCGGTATGCAGCGGTAGCGCTGTGCGTCACGGGTCACGCGCGCCTTCGCCTCGGGCGCACGCAGGGCTTCGTAACGGGCGACGTCGATGGCATCCGGTAGCGCCGGTGCGCGCCGCTGCGTCGGGTCGGTGATGCGCAGACTGCCGAAGACACCGCGATCATGTGCATCCCAGCCGAGGCGCTCGTAGAAGCCCTCGAGCCCGCTCCACAGCACGAGGAAATCGACACCGGCAGCAGTGAGCGCGTCGCTCGCGGCGTCGAGGATCTCGGCGGCATGACCCCGCCCGCGTGCGTGCGGTGCCGTCCATACCAGGCCGAGCATCGCGCCCTGCCAGCGCTCGCGGGTGCCCGTCCAGGTGAAACGCCGCGCCGCGCAGCAGGACACGATGCGTCCACCGTGACGGCGCACGTGGATCTGCGGCAGATTCTGTTCATTGAGCAGATCGGGGTAGCGCCACGCGAGCGAACCGTTGCGGCCGCGACCGGTGACGAATTCCGCATCGAGCGCGGCGATCAGCGCCGGCAGCTCGCCGGCCGCGCAGATGCCCGTGCGCGGGCGCGCATTCACCAGCCGCGACGTACGCACGACACGATCCGGACGATGTCTTCGTCGCCGACCCACCAGCCGCACGGCAGGGCGAGGTTCTCCGCGTCGAAGGCGTCGACGCCGGGCAGCGGCCACGGCGCGGGCGCGAAACAGCGGTAACGATCGTTGCGCAGATGCAGGCGCTGGGCACCGATGCCCGCTTCGTGCAGATGCGCGAGGAGTGCGGCACGCCTGTGCACCCGCAAGGCGTAAACCCAGAACGCCGACTGCTCGGCGGCGGCCCGCCTGAGACCCGTGATGCCGGGCGCGTCGGCGAGCGCACCGTCGAGACGCAGGCCGTTCGCGCGATGACGAGCGACGATGGGATCGACGGCGGCGAGTTGGCACAGACCGAGCCGGGCCGTGACCTGCGTCATCGCGGCGCTGTAACCGGCTTCGGGGATGTCGCTCGCCGGGTTCAGATCGCCCGTCGGCGTACGGAAGCTCGGCTGATCGATGCCGAAGCGGCGCAGTGCACGGGCCGCGCTCGCGTCTTCCTCGCGCGCACAGCACAGGGCGCCGCCTTCGATCGTGTTCAGCGGATTCACGGCATAGAACGAGAGCACGGTGAACGCGCTGCCGGTCGCGCCGATTGCACGCCCCTGGTAGCGCGCGCCGAACGCGGCGGACGCGTCTTCGATCAGCGGCAGATCGCAGGCGTCGGCCGCAGCCTGCAACTCGCCGAGCGGACCGACGTCGCCGCCCCACAGGTAATGGATGACGGCGCGGGTGCGCCGCGTGCGACGACGCGCGATCTCGGTCGGGTCCAGCATCCCGGTCGCCGGATCGACGTCGCACCACACCGGCGTCGCGTGCAGAGCGGCGATCGGCATCGTCGTCGCGAGACAGGACAGCGGTGACACGAGCACTTCGGCGCCGGGACCGACACCGCAGCGGCGCAGCGCCAGCGTCAGCGCGCCGGCACGATCGCTGGTGGCGACGACGTGGCGCGTGTCGAGCCAGCGGGCGAGGGCATCTTCGAACTCGCCGACGGCCGGTCCGCTGGCGAGTGGACCGCTCGCGAGCGCCGTCGCCAGTGCAACTCCGGCCTGCGGCGCGACGTACGACCTGAACAGCGGGATCGACTCACCAGCCACGGCGCACCACGTCGAGGATCCGTTCGCGCGCGGCATCGTCGACCCACCAGCCGCAGGGCACGTGAAGCATGCGCGCGTAGAAGTTATCGAGTCCGGGCAATTCGACCCGGCTGGCGGCGAACACGCTGTGGCGATCGTTGCGCTTGTGCGCCTTCGAATTGCCGATGCCGTGCGCATCGAGATGGCGCGACAGGCCGGCGGCATCGTCACACAGCAGCGTGTAGAACCAGTACGCCGGCTCGGCGCCGTCGGGGATGCGACAGCGCGTGACGCCACTGCCGGTGCGGGCGAGCGCGTCGAACGCGGCGTCGAACCAGCGTCCGTTCGCGATATGGCGCGCGATCATCGGCGCGACGTGGTCGATCTGCACGAGGCCGAGCGTCGCGTTGACGTTGTTCATGTGGTACTTGAAGCCGACTTCGGCGACGTCGACGTCGGTACGCGACACGGCGCGATCGATGCCGAACCAGCGCAACCGGCGGCCGCGCGGCAACGGGGCGGCGTCGGCGAGCGCCAGCATGCCGCCATCGGCGGTCGTCAGGTGCTTGATCGCCTGCAGCGAGAACATCGTGAACGGCGACAGGCAGCCGATCGGCCGCCCCCGCCAGCGTGCGCCGAGTGCGTGTGCGGCGTCTTCGATCACCGGCACGCCGTGGCGGGCCGCGACGGCATGGATGTCGTCGAGCGGCACCGGGATCCCGCCGTAATGCACGACGAGGATCGCGCGTGTGCGCTCGCTCATCGCGGCGGCGACGGACTCGCCGGTGACGTTGCCGGTCGCCGGATCGACATCGGCCCAGCGCGGCATCGCCCCGGCGTGGCGGATCGCGAGATTGGTCGGCTCGGCGGTCATCGCCGTCGAGACCACCTCGTCGCCCGCCGTGACGCCGGCGAGCAGCAGCGCGACGTGCAGCGCCGCGGTGCCCGACGAGAACGACAACACATGCGGATTGCCGACAAAGTCGCCGAAACGCCGCTCGAAGGCCGCGACCGCTTCGCCTTCGCCGATCTGGCCGCTGTACAGCACTTCCTCGAGTCGCGGCATCAGCGCCGCCGGCGGTGCCATGTGCACCTTGAACAGCGGTATCGTCGGCGTCGGCATCATCGGGTCCGGACTTCGATCAGAACTTCGCGAATTCACCGTCGGCCATCTCGAGCACTTCGAACTCGCGGTCGGCGAGCGCGATCATGCGTTCGACCTCGGCGGCGTCGGTCAGGTGATCGCCCGAACCGAACTCGCGATCGATCTCGTGATAGCGCCCGGTGCTCCACCACGGCTGCACGGCGTAATACTGGCCGAAGTCGCGCACGCGCACGAGTTCCTCTTCCGAGACGAGGATCTCGTGCAGCTTCTCGCCGGGCAGGATGCCGATCACGCGGTACTCGCACGCCTTGCCGGCTTCCGCGGCGAGCACTTTCGCGATATCGGTGACGCGGGCCGCCGGTGCCTTGCGCACGAAGACTTCGCCGCCCTCGGTATGTTCGGCGGCGTAGAGCACCAGATCGATCGCTTCGTTCAAGGTCAGCAGGAAGCGCGTCATGCGTTCATCGGTAATCGTCAGCGTCTGGCCCAGCGCGAGCTGGCGGCGGAAGAACGGCACGACCGAGCCGCGCGAGCGCAGCACGTTGCCGTAGCGGACACAGCACAGGCGCGTGCCCCCGTTCTGCCGCGACAGATTGCCTTTCAGCACGAGCCGCTCCTGCAGCGCCTTCGTCATGCCCATCACGTTGACGGGCTTCACCGCCTTGTCGGTGCTGATCATCACGAAGGTCTGCACGTGATG
>JADZCB010000351.1 GCA_020851775.1 Gammaproteobacteria bacterium | reverse complement strand
TGCATCGCGCTGCTGGTGAAGACCGATCCGAACGCCGAGCCGCGCTACAAGGGCATGAGCCTGTTCATCGCGCCGAAGAAGGAAGGGTTCACCGTCGGCCGCAAGCTCGAGAAGCTCGGTTACAAGTGCATCGACTCCGGCGAACTCGTGTTCGACGACTACCGCTTGTCGAAGGATCATCTCATCGGCGGCATCGAGGGACAGGGTTTCTTCCAGGCCACCGGCGGGCTCGAGCTCGGTCGCATCAACGTCGCGGCACGCGGCGTCGGCCTCGCCGAAGGCGCGCTGCGGCTCGCGTCGGACTACGCGCAGGTGCGCAAGACCTTCGGCAAGCCGATCTGCGAACACCAGGCGATCCAGTTGAAGCTCGGCGAGATGGCGACGCGCGCGCGCGCCGCCCGCCTGCTGACCCTGGACGCCGCCGAAGCCTTCGATCGCGGCGATCGCTGCGATCTCGAAGCCGGCATGGCGAAGTATTTCTCGAGCGAAGCCGCGCTCGAGAACTCCACCGAGGCGCTGCGCATCCATGGCGGCTACGGCTACTCGAAGGAATACGACATCGAACGCTTCTATCGCGACTCGCCGCTGACCTGCATCGGCGAGGGCACCAACGAGATGCAGCGCATGATCATTGCGCGGCAATACCTCAAGCGCCATCCCGTCGCATGAGGCCGGCCCGATGATCGACACGCCGTTCTACCGGGCAGGACCGCAACGCTATCGCGAACATTTCGGGCTGTTCTTCGAGCATTACGCCCCGGGCCAGCGCTACGTGCACCGGCCCGGCGTTACGCTGTCGCAACAGGACAATGCCGACGAGACGCTCGACAGCTACAACGGCGCGATGATTCATTTCGACGCGCACTATGCGGGCATGTCGAGCTGGCGGCGGCCGCTGATGGTCAGCACGCTGACGGTACAGCGGCTCGTCGGCATGACGGCGAAGACCTTCGGCTGTCGTCGTGACATTCTCGGCTTCGCCGAGATCGGCCTGTCGGCGCCGGTGTTCGGCGGGGACACGATTTACGCGGAGAGCGAGATCCTCGCCTGCCGGCCCGGCGTGACGCCGGAAATCGGCGTCGTCACCGTACGGATCACGGGCCGCAAGGATCGCCATCATGACGGAACGCCGCTCGCGGAGCCCGCGGTGTTCGCGAATCTCGTCGCCGACGTCGAGGTCTTTACGCGCGCGGGCTGGAACACGGTTGCGCTGGAGCCGCTCGGCGAACCCGTGCGCGAGGCGCGTTTCGCCTGCTATCGCGAGGATGCCGGCGTGCGTGTCGAGCAGTGGGGGCTGTTCTTCGAGGATGCGCGGCCCGGTGACAGCTTCATCCACGCTCCGCGCCGCAGCTTCCATCGCGCCGACATCGTGCGGGACGCGCGCCGCAGTTTCGATTTCACGGCCGGCTTCCACCAGGCGCCCTGGGCAGACGCCCGCCAGCAGGGGCGGCTGCGCGTGCCGGAGACGATGCTGCTCGGGGCGGTCACGGCCTTGACGACGCGCACGTTCGGGCGCGTGTCGGCGAATCTCGGCTGGACCGGGATCACGCTCGCAGCCGTTTACGAGGGCGACACCATCGAGGCCGAATCGACGGTCGTCGACGCGCGCGAGTCGAAGTCGCGCCCGCATGAAGGCGTGCTGACCGTCGACACCTTCGCCCGCAATCAGCATGGCGCCGAGGTCTGTCGCTATCGCCGCAATCTGCTGGTGTACCGGCGCGAAGGCGATACGCCTTACGCGAAAGCCGGCTACTGATCGTCGGGTTCGGTGCGATCAGCGCTCGCCGCGAACGAGTACACCGGCCGCGTGCAGGTTCGCGATGCGTGCGGCGTCGTAGCCGAGCACCTGCGCCAGCACCTGCGTGTTGTGTTCGCCGAGCAGCGGTGCGACGAGATCCGGCAATTCGGGTTGCGCCGAGAAGCGCAGCGGGAAGCCCGGGATGTGCATCGGCCCGAGGATCCGGTCTTCGATCCGGCGCACGGTGCCGCGCGCCTTGAAATACGGATGATCGATCGCCTCGATCGGGCTCAACACCGGCGCCGACGGCACGCGATGGCGTTCGAGAAGTTCGAGCACCGAGTCGTTGTCGGGGAAGGTCGCGAGCCAGCCTTCGATGATCGGATCCAGCTCGCGCTGGTGTTGAGCGCGCTGCGTGCCATCGACGAAGCGCGGATCGTGCTCGAGATCCGGTCGCGCCATCGCCTCGCACAGGCCTTTCCATTGCAGTTGCAGCGCGAGGATCACGAGATAGCCGGTCGGCCCCTTGAACACGCCGAACGGCGCGACGAGCGGATGGCGATTGCCGGCACGCATCGGCTCGAACGCGCCGTGCGTCACCGAATGCGCCTGCAGCGGGATCTCGTGCGCATGGAACATGCTGTCGATCATCGCGATGTCGAGCCACTGTCCCTGCCCGGTGCGTTCGCGATGGAACAAGGCATAGCCGATGGCGGAGAAGGCGTGCACACCGGACGAGACGTCGGCGATGCCGAGGCCGGCCGGCATCGGCGGGCCGTCGGCGGGCCCGGTCATGAACATGATGCCGGCGAACGCCTGCGCGACCCAGTCGTAGCCCGTCTTGTGCGACAACGGGCTTTCGCGTCCGTAAGCCGAGATCGAGGCCATCACGAGGCGCGGGTTCAGCGGCGCGAGATCCTGGTAGGCCAGACCGCGCTTCTCCATGACGCCGGGACCGAAGTTCTCGACGACGACATCGACCTTGCCGACCAGCGCACGCACGATGTCCTGCGCCTCCGGCCGGCGCAAATCGAGACACAGGCTCTGCTTGCCGCGGTTCTGCTGCACGAAGTAGCCGCTGCGGCCGTCGCGGATCATCGGCAGCAGCCGCGACGGATCACCGCCCGGCGCCGTTTCGACCTTGATGATCTCGGCCCCCATTTCGGCCATCAGGCGCGTGACGGTCGGGCCGGCCAGGTACTGGGTGAAATCGAGGACGCGGACACCTTCGAGAATCTTCATGGGCGGACTCCTGCGGCGGACTGCATGACGCGACGAACGCTCGAGATGGCATCCTGCCGTCGACGCCGCCCGCATACAACGTGCGCACGACGGGGTTGCAACCGCCTGTAGGAGCGGCGGCAGCCGCGATGGGCGGCTTGCGCTACGATGCGGCTTTCCGCCACCGAGGAGAGCTTTCATGGCAGTCGTCGAATATCGCGTCGCCGAGCATGTCGCGACGATCACGCTCAATCGCCCTGAGGCCCGCAACGCGCTGAACCCCGAGGTCGCGGCGCGGCTCGCGGACGCCTGGGTCGCGGTCCGCGACGACGACGACGTGCGCGTCGCGGTGCTGACCGGTACCGGCAGCGTGTTCTGCGCGGGCGCCGATCTCGGCCAGCTCATCCCGCTGTATTCGGGCGCACGCAAACCGCAGAACGAATGGGACGAGCGCGTGGTCGCCGATCGCGATCTGACGCGCCGTGCACTGCTGCGCAACTTCGATCCCGGCAAGCCGGTGATCGCGGCGATCAACGGTCACGCGATTGCGGGCGGCATGGAAATCGTCCAGGGCACCGACATCCGCGTGTCCGTGCCGGAGGCGAAGTTCGGCGTACAGGAGGTCAAGTGGGCGATCTTCCCGGCGGGCGGCTCGACGGTGCGTCTGCCGATGCAGTTGCCGTTCGCCAAGGCGATGGAACTGCTGCTGACCG
The DNA here is from genome assembly GCA_020851775.1 of Gammaproteobacteria bacterium. Taxonomy (GTDB): domain Bacteria; phylum Pseudomonadota; class Gammaproteobacteria. The sequence goes on along the minus strand of JADZCB010000351.1, from coordinate 1,399 downwards.
GCGATCTGATCACGGCCGACGAGGCGCTCGCGCTCGGCTTCCTGAACTACGTGACGCCCGATCCGCTCGCCAAGGCACACGACATCGCGCAGAAGATCGCGGCCAACGGTCCGCTCGCCGTGCGCGCAATCCGTCGCTCCGCCCGCGCCTGTCTCGGTCTGCCGGAAGCTGAAGGGCTGAAGCTCGAAGTCGAGATCTCGACACCGGTGTTCCAGACCGAGGATGCCAAGGAAGGCCCGCGCGCGTTCATGGAAAAGCGCAAGCCGGTGTATCAGGGGCGCTAAGGGAAGTGAACCCGGGATCCCGATGTCGCCGAAACATCCGAGCCCGGATCACGAGAGATCGCTTTCAATCTCCTATTCCCTCGGTGTTCTCGGTGTACTTGCCCGGTGGCCAAAAACGAGTTACGTGAGGCTTGCGCCAGATAACGATCGCTACGATCGCCGCCGCGGTTTCGCCCTCCGAGCCTGCCGCTACCGGCGCCCCGGTATACTGTCGGGATGACCGATCGCGCATTGTCGATACTGAAGAACACATTCGGCCACGGCGCATTTCGTGGCACACAGCGTGCAATCGTCGATGCCGTCGTTGCGGGTCGCGACTGCCTCGTGCTGATGCCGACCGGTGGCGGCAAGTCGCTGTGCTACCAGGTGCCGGCGCTGTTGCGCGACGGGGTCGGTCTCGTCGTCTCGCCGCTGATCGCGTTGATGCACGATCAGGTCCTCGCACTCGCAGAAATCGGCGTGCGCGCCGCCTGCCTGAATTCGACGCTGTCGCCGCCCGCCCAGCGTGCCGTGTTCGCCGCGCTCGCGAGCGGTGATCTCGATCTGCTCTACGTGGCGCCCGAGCGCCTCCTGCAGGAGAACACGCTCGAGCGCCTGTCGCGCACGCGCGTCGCGCTGATCGCCATCGACGAGGCGCACTGCGTGTCGCAATGGGGTCACGACTTTCGCAGCGACTACCTCGGCCTGCATCGCCTGCGCGAGCACTTCCCGGGCGCGCCGTGGATCGCACTGACCGCGACTGCCGACGCGCGCACGCGTGAGGAAATCGTCGCCCGCCTCGAGCTCGACTCGCCGCAGCGGTTCATCAGCGGCTTCGATCGGCCGAACATCCGCTATTCGGTCGGTGTGAAAACCGAGCCGCGACGCCAGCTCCGTCGTTTTCTCGACGACTTCCGCGGCCAGGCCGGGATCGTCTACTGCATGTCGCGCGCGAAAGTCGAAGAGACCGCGGCGTGGCTCGCGGAGGAAGGCTTCACGGCCGTGCCGTACCACGCTGGGCTCAGCGCTGAACAGCGTGAGCGGCACCAGGCACGTTTCCAGCGCGAGGACGACGTGATCGTCGTCGCGACGATCGCCTTCGGCATGGGCATCGACAAACCGGACGTGCGCTTCGT
>JADZCB010000350.1 GCA_020851775.1 Gammaproteobacteria bacterium | reverse complement strand
TCGAGCCCGATCGCCGCGTCGCCCTGACCTCGCTCGACACCGAGTTCGCGGCGCTGCTGCCGCAGTGGCTGTCGCAACCGGCCGTGATGCCCGGCCACACGCTCGCGGCCGGCACGCTGCGCGCGAAAATCGAAGTGACGGGCGATGGTGCCATCGCGGCGCATGCGGCGCTCGACGGGCTTGCGTCGGCTGCGCCGCTCGCGATTTCACATATCGATCTGCCGGTCACGGGCCGGATGGCGCCTGACGGTCGGGGTTTCTCGTTCGTCGCACCGCTCACCGCGGACGGCAAGTCGGGCGCCGGCAACATGGCGGTCGAGGCGAACTACGCGCCGCAACCGGGTGAACAGGGTCTGCTGCGCTTGCGGCTCGACAGCGAACGGTTCTACCTGAACGATCTGCTCGCGACGCTCGCCGCCGTGTCGCCGCCGCGCGCTGCGCCACCGCCGGGGGATGCGTCGCCGACGGCGGCCGCGGCGCCCGTCGCCGTCGATCTGACACGCGACGACAAGGCCGCGTGGAACGTGCTGCCGTACGGCACGACGATCGACTATCGGATCGGGAAGCTTTTCTACACCGACTATCTCGCCTTCGACGACGTGACCGGCAGACTGTCGGTGCGTGCCCGTCGGCTCGCGCTACAGGACGTCGCGGCGCGTTTTCACGCGAGCCCGATGCACTTCGATGCGACCCTCGACTACCGCAAGGATGCCGCCGAACCCTATCTGCTCGACGTCGACGGCACGATCAGGGACTTCGATCTCAACCAGTTCTTCAAGGAACTCGTGCCGGGCGAGAAGCCGCGCATCAAGGGCCTGTTCAGCGTCAAGCTCGCAGCGGACGGTGAAATGCCGAATCTCGGACAGATGCGCAACGAGACGCTGTTCGACATCCGCATGAAAAGCCGCAAGGGTGTGTTCCGGCCGCTGCCCCCGTCGAGCACGCTGCTCGTCGGCACGTCGGACATGCTCGGGCTGGTCGGCGAAAGCCTGTCGTACATGCCGACCGGCGGTTTCGGCGCCGGCACGCTCGCGCGCCTCGTCAACTACATCGCCCGTATCGATTACGACGTCGTCGACATTCACGTGCGGCGCGCGGAGTCGCACGACATCGTGATCGAGCGCTTCCTGGTGCGCAGTCCGACGATCTCGATGACGGCGGCCGGCGGCATCACACGCGCGGCCGGCAAGGACGTGCTCGACAGCCCGCTCGATCTGCGCGCCCACCTCGACATGTCCGGGCGTGGCGCGGCGATTCTCTACAGCATGGGGCTGCTGAAAAACGAGAAGAACGACGCCGGCTACTGGCGGGGGCCGGAATTCCGGATCTGGGGCACGCCGTCGGCGACTGAATCGAATTTCGCCGAGATCATCCACCAGGCCAGCGACGGCACGGTCAAGGGCGGCTTCACGCGCCCGCTCGCGGGCCTCATCGGCAATCTCAAGTACCGCTGGTTCGGCGACACGCCGGCGCCGCTGCCACCGGATCTCGCTGCCGAAGTGGACGCACTCGAAGCCGAGACGCAGACGCCGCCGCCGGATAGTCCGTAACGTCGTCGTCCGGGATGCGGCGCGCCGCGCCACTTATCGCGCCTGCCGGCGCTCCTGCAGCGCATTGCGCCATCCTGCAGGAGCGGCGGCAGCCGCGATAAAGAGATGTTTCCGACATGAACACAGCCCGGGTCCCCCATTGTGTCACCCGGGCTGCGCCGTTACGCGGCCGCCTGTTCGGCGGAGGACGCAGACGCCGGTTCGCCAGCGGCCGCGACGCTCGAATTGAAGATGTCCTGGTGCAGCTTCCATATCCCGCCGTCCTTCTTCCACACGACGAGGTATTTGCCGCTGTCGAGCGTCGGACCGTCCGCGCCCGCCAGCGTATAGGTGCCCACTTCGATCGCGGTGCCGCCGAGTTGCTCGACGTCGCCGGTCTTCAGCACGACGCGGCGTATCCCCATGTCGAGCGCGCCCTGCCAGAAGCCGGTGATGGCCTTGGGGCCTTTGCAAATGCCGGCATTCGGCGGCATCAAACGCGCTTTTGCCGTGTACATTTTCCCGATCGCCTTTGCATCGCCGGCCACGGCCGCCGCGCCGAGCGCCTTGTTGTTGGCCTTGATCTGATCGACGACGCCGAGCCTTCCACCCGCTGCCTTCCTGGGTGCCGCCTTCTTTGCCGCGGGTTTTTTCGCAGGCGCTTTTCTCGCAGTTGCTTTTTTCGCTGCCGATTTTCTGGCGGCGGCCTTCTTCGTTGCCATTTGATCGCCCCTCCCGGGTAGTGTTGAACCGTGGATCGCTGCAGATGACATCGCTTCGTCGCCGCGACGCGCTTCGTGCAAGCGAGCCGGCTGAAGTGTAGACGAGCGATCGCGCGCTGACATCAAGCGCGCGCAGCAATCAACTCGACTTCGAGCAACCACTCGGGCTTCAGCAATTGCGGCACGCAGAACGCGGTCGCCGCCGGCTTGTGCGCACCGAGATAACGCGAGCGGGCAGCGGCATAGGCCGGGAAGTTGTGATCGCCGACGATGTAGGCCGTGATCTTCACGATGTCGGCGATGTCCATGCCCGCGTCGCGCAGGATCGCGACGAGGTTGATCCAGACCTGTTCGGTCTGCTCTTCGATGCTCGCCGGCAGGCTGCCGTCGGGGCGTACGCCGATCTGGCCAGCGGTGTGCAGGACGCGGGCCTGCGGCGGGATCACGACGCCATGGCTGTAGGCATTGTTGAACGGCTGCACGATGCTGGCGGGATTGATGAGGGTGTTCATGGGATGCCGGGCTCCTCGTTGATGGATGGGATCGGCGCAGGATACCTCACGTGCGCCGGCCTACGCGGCGCCCGGGTGGTGACGGGTGAGGGGCATCGTCACCTCTACGATGCCGTCGCGGGTGTCGCCGAGCACGAAGCCCAGCGCGCGGCAATGAGCGAGCATCGCGTGGTTGTGGGCGAGCACGTCGCCATGCAGCTCGCCGGTGCCGCGGGCACGCTGGTAATCGATGATGCCGGTCATCAGCACGCGGCCGATGCCGCGCCCCTTGCAGTCGGAACGCACGAGGATCGCAAACTCCGCGCCGGCATTGTTCGCGTCGACGACGGCGCGGACGACGCCGAGCGTCTCGGCTGTCCCGTCGGCCGCTTCCCGCACGGCAATCAGCGCCATTTCACGGTCGTAGTCGATCTGCGTGAACGCGGCGAGGAATTCGTGCGTGAGGCGGTTCGTCGCGCGGAAGAAGCGGAAATGCAGGTCTTCGGGCGCGATGCGCTCGAGGAAGGTCCGGTGCATCGCTTCGTCCTCGGGCCGGATCGGCCGGATCGTCAGCGGTGTCCCGTCCGGCAGGACGACATGCGTGACCAGTTCGCTCGGATAGGGTCTGATCACGAGACCCGGGCCCGGATCGCCGGCGACCGTCGCGCGCGCATCGAGGGCGAGCACGCCGTGCTCGTCGCAGAGCAGCGGGTTGATGTCGAGTTCGACGAGCTGCGGATGCTCGACGACGAGCTGCGAGAGATCGAGCAGCGCGTCGATCAGCGCGTCGAAGGCGACGCCCGGCCGGTCGCGATAGCCGTGCAACAGGCGCGCGATGCGCGTTCGTTCGATCAGATCGCGCGCCAGTGCTGCGTTCAGCGGCGGCAGCGCCACGGCGGTATCGCGCAGCACCTCGACCGCGGTACCGCCTGCGCCGAAGACGAGCGCGGGTCCGAACACGGGATCACGGGTCAGACCGAGCAGCAGTTCGTAGGCGCCTGCACGTGGGGCCATGCGCTGGACGGTGTAGCCGCCGTGCCGGGCGTCGGGCCGGTGACGCTGCAGGTTGGCGTCGATGCGCCCGAGGGCGGCGTCGAGCGCGTCGGCATCGGGCAGATCGAGCTGCACGCCGCCGACGTCTGACTTGTGCGAGACATCGGGCGAGACGAGCTTCGCGACGACGGGATACCCGAGACGCGCTGCCGCGCGCCGTGCGTCCTCGGGCGTCGTGACGCGCACCGATTCGACGACCGGCAGTCCGTAGGCCGTGAGCAGCGTCTTGGTATCGAGTTCGCCGAGCGCCGTGCGTCCCGAGGACAGCGCCGCATCGATCACGGCGCGTGCACGGGCCGCGTCCGGCACGCGTGCCGGCCGGCTCGGCGGGGTCTCGATCAAGGCGGCCTGGTTGTGCGCATAGGTCACGAGCTGCAGCCAGGCGCGCACGGCGGACGTCGGCGTGTCGAACTGCGGGATGCCGGCGCCTGCGAGCACCGTGCGCGCCGCAGCGACGGCCGGCCCCCCCATCCACACGGCGAACAACGGCCGCCGCGTGCGGGCGGCGAACGCGGCGACACTGTGCGCGACTGCGGCGTTGTCGACGAGCGCGGTCGGCACCAGCATCACGAGCAGCGCGTCCCAGGCGTCACTGCGCCCGATCACCTCGAGCGCACGTGCATAGCGGTTCGCATCCGCGTCGCCGACGATGTCGAGCGGGTTCGCGCGTGACCACGTGCGCGGCAGCAGCGTGTCGAGTTCGGCGACCAGTGGCGCTTCGAGGGTCGCGAGCGTTCCACCGGCGCCGGCGAGGGCATCGGCCGCGAGCACGCCGAGGCCGCCGCCGTTGGTGACGATCAGCAGGCGTTCGCCGGCCGGGCGCGCGCGGGGATGGGCGAGGGACTCGACCGCTTCGAACAGCGCATCGATGCTGTCGACGCGCAGAATCCCGGCGCGGCGCACCGCAGCGTCGAAGACATCATCGCCACCGGTGATCGCGCCCGTATGCGACGCGGCGGCGCGCGCGCCGGCGGCGTTGCGCCCGGCCTTGATCAACACGATCGGCTTGTGACGGGCGACGGCGCGTGCCGCCGACAGGAACTTGCGCGGCGCCATCACCGCTTCGATGTAGAGCAGGATCGCGCGGGTGTCGTGCTGGTGACCGAGGTAGTCGATCAGATCACCGAAGTCGACGTCGAGCGCGTCGCCGAGCGACACGAAGTGCGAAAAGCCGATGCCGCGCGCGTTCGCCCAGTCGAGCACGGCGGTACACAGCGCGCCGGACTGCGAGACGAAGGCGAGAGGCCCGGGACGTCCGGCGGCATGGGCGAAACTTGCGTTGAGGCGCGCGCCCGGCGCGAGCAGACCGACGCAGTTCGGGCCGAGGATGCGCAACTGGTGCTGGCGGGCGGCATCGAGGCAGCGCTGGCGGATGCCCGGCGTGATGTCCGCGTCGCGTTCGAGCGCGGTGATGACGATCACCGCCCGCGTGCCGCGCGCGCCCAGTGCTTCGATCAGCGCCGGCAGCGTCGCCGGCGGCGTACAGATGACGGCGAGATCGGGTGCGGCGGGCAAGGCCTCGACACTCGGCACGCACGGCAGGCCTTCGATGCAGTCGTGGCGCGGATTGACCGCCCAGATCGGGCCTTCGAAGCCCGCAGCGACGAGATTGCGCAGCACGATATGGCCGACGCTGCCGGCCCGGTTCGATGCGCCGATGACGGCGACCGAGGCCGGACGGCAGAGCTGTTCGAGATGAATGACACTCACGCGGGTTCTCCACGGTACGGACCACGCCACTCTACATAGCCGGGCACAAATCCGCGCCAGTCGAAGCCGGCGAGGCCGGGTGACGGCGCCGGCACCCGGCCGGTGCGCGATGTTCACGCGCCGCGGGCGCAAATTCGAAGATCGGCAGTGGCGCGTGCGGGCGGCGGCTTTTTTTTGCTCGACGTCCTTTGTTAAGGTGACGCCATGCTCGCGTTCACCGCTGTCAACGTGATTTGCGCATGAGTCTGGCGTCGGCACCCGAGAAGCGGCCATCGGGCCGACCGCGCTGCCAGACGGCGCGCAAGGCCATTCTCGAGACGACCGTGCGGCTGCTCGAACACGTGACGCTGCAGAATCTCGCCATCGAATGCATCGCGCGCGAAGCGGGGGTCGGCAAGGCGACGATCTACCGCTGGTGGCCGAACAAGGCTGCGATCGTGATCGACGCGTTCTTCGAAGAAGTCGTCCCGCGTACGAGCTTCGATCGCGCGCCGACGGCAGCGGAGACGCTGCAACGCCAGGCGGCGCGGATCGTGAAGGTCCTCAATGGACGTCAGGGCCGGGTGGTGGCGCAGATCCTTGCCGAAGGCCAGAGCGATCCCGGCGTCCTCGAGTATTTCCGCAGCATGTTCCTGCGTACCCGGCGCGCCGTCGCCGCCGAAATCATCCAGGCCGGCATCGAGAGCGGCGAATTCCTGCCCGACCTCGACATCGAGGTCGCGATCGACCTGATTTATGGCCCGATCTGGTACCGGCTGCTCGTCGGCCACCAGCCGCTGGACCGTCATTTCGCCGAAACCCTGCCACGTCTCGCCACCGCCGCCATCAGCCGCCACCCAGCCCCGCGCGCTTGACGCCGCCGTTCGCGCAATGCAACAGAGCTTGACTTACATCAAGCGTGAAGTTCAGTCGGACGCGCAGAATCTGTCGCGAATAATCCACACTACGCCAGCGACGGCGTATGTTTTTTGCGATGGGAGACTGCAATGACGAATTCGAAACTCAAGCTGCAGCAGGCAATCGTGGCCGCGATGATCGCCTGCGGGGCCGGCCCCGCTGTCGCGGCGGATGATGTGGCCGCGCTACAGGCGCGTCTGGCGCAGATGGAACAGCAGATGGCCGCGCTGAAGGCAGAGCTGTCGAAAATGTCGGCTGCCGAGCCGGTCCGCGAGCAGAAGGTCCAGGAAATCGAGACGCGGGTGGCCAAGGTCGAGACGGCTGCGCCGACGGCATCGAAGCATGCCGGCCATCGTCTGTTCTTCCGCGGTGGTTACGCGGGCATGGTCGACAATCGCGCCAACGGCGCGTTCACGGACATGAACGATCTCTCTGGTGCGGTCGGCACCGCCACGGGCCTGCTGCCCTCGGTGAAGAACCGCAGCGACGACGGCTGGTACTTCGGCGCCGGTTTCAACTTCCTGCTGTCGCGCGACACGCTGGGCCTGCTGCCGGGCACCTGGGCGCTCGCCGAGCTCGGCCTCGAGTTTCGCAATCTCGGCTCCGAGGAGACGCATCTCGTCGGACCGGTCGCCGAGTGCCTGCTGCTGAACCAAGTGACCACTGGCGGCCTCAACGGCGCGGTGAACTGCACGGGCATCCGCGGCGAGCAGAACCTGATGATGCTGACCGTCAGCGCGTCGCCGAAGCTGAAGTTCAACGAAGGCGGCAAGCTGCGGCCCTGGATCATCCCGGCCGGCCTCGACCTGAACGTCATCTCGCCGCCGTCGGATTCGACCAACTACCTCGACATCGGCGTGCAGTTCGCCGGCGGTCTGGACTACGAGTTCATGCCGGGCATCACGGTCGGCGCCGACATCCGCTACCACCTGTCGGCCGATCTGACCGATCCGGAGTACAACGCGGCCGCCGCGCAGGCCGCACGCAACGCCGGTCTGAGCGTCAACACCGATCCGAACCTCGACACCTGGACCGCAGGTGTCTCGCTCGGCATCGGCTTCTGAGGGCTCCTGACCCGTTCCCGTGCGACCGCACGGGAACGCGGTTCACTTCCGCCGCGTTGCCGTCCGCGCAACGCGGCTGCTTCGATTCGTCGCAGCGCGCGGCCTCCACGTTGGACTTCTTTCGTCAGCCGAATCTGCCGCCTTCCCTACAGGAGCGCCGGCGGGCGCGATGACTCGTTCGTCGTCACGGCACACCCCACTGTTTCACTACCTGTCACGTACTCTTGGCCACTGGATGGGTCTTTTTTGCCGGACACCGAGAACACCGAGGTAGTGAAGAGCCGCCGGCCCGTCGATGCCTCCATTGGCACCGGCATAACCGGACTGCCCATTCAATCCATTTCTTCCTCTGTGTTCTCGGTGACCTCGGTGGCGAACAACGGCCCTGCAATTCGCACGAGCGCAAAACCCTGACTCCGCCGCGCCTGCCGGGCTGCGAAAGAAACGAGAGAATCCGTTTAGACTCGGTGCTCGTTCTTCTGCCACGTCCGGAGGTTTTCATGAGCAGCCGCCACGCCGAGCTGAAGCGTCTCGCCGACGCCTTCACCGCGACCTTCAACGCCCACGATCTCGAGGCGACGATGGCGTACTTCACCGACGACGCCGTCTACGAAGAGATGCATGGCCCGGTCCGCGAGGGCAAGACCGCGATCCGCAAGGCCTTCGAGGCCCTGTTCTCGAAGCAGTTCGGCGCGATGCGCTTCGACGCCGAAGACACCTTCGTCGATGCCGAGGCCGGCAAGGTGATGACGAGCTGGACGCTGAACCTGTCGGCGCTGGAAGGCAAGCCGGTGGCGCTGCGCGGGCTGGACCTGCTGCACTTCGAGGGTGACAAACTCGTCCGCAAGCTGACCTATTGCAAGGCCAAGGTGCCGCGCTACGTAGACGCGTGAGGTGCTTCTGTTGGCAGGAGAAGGGGCTACAGAGAACACCGAGGAAGATGAGAGTGGGGCTGAGACCGCTGTGATGCGGTTGCCCGATGGCGACGCAGACCCTTTTCTCTCTTCTCTGTGTTCTCGGTGTTCTCTGTGGCAAAAATCCGTTGCTGCCAGTTGACGATCAGTAAGACTTCGGCAACCCGAGTTCGCGCTCGGCGATGTAGTTCAGAATCATCTCGCGGCTGACCGGCGCGATGCGCGGGATCAGAATTTCCCGGAAGTAGCGCTCGACGTGATATTCCTTCGCATAGCCCATGCCGCCGTGCGTGAGGATCGCGGTCTCGCAAGCGCGGAAGCCCGCTTCGGCGGCGAGATATTTCGCTGCGTTCGCGAACGAACCGCACTCCTGGCCGGCGTCGTACAGCGTCGCGGCCTTGTAAGTCATCAGATCGGCCGCCTCGAGTTCCGCCCAGTTGCGCGCGAGCGGGTGCTGGATGGCCTGGTTCTGGCCGATCGGCCGACCGAAGACGACACGTTCCTTCGCATACATCGCCGCGCGGCGCAGCGCGGCGCGACCGAGCCCGACGGCTTCGCCGGCGATCAGAATGCGCTCGGGATTCAGGCCGTGCAGGATGTAATGAAAGCCGCGGCCTTCCTCACCGATCAGATCTTCCTTCGGCACCGGCATGGCGTCGTAGAACACCGCGTTCGAGTCGACCGCCTTGCGCCCCATCTTCGGGATTTCGCGCACTTCGGCGTAGCGCTTGTCGAGCGTCGTGTAGAACAGGCTCAGGCCGTCGGTGCGCTTGCGGCACTGGTCCTTCGGCGTCGTGCGCGCGAGCAGCAGCACCTTGTTCGCGCGCTGCGCCATCGACGTCCAGTGCTTCGCACCGCGGATCACGTAACCGTTCGCGGTCTTTTCGGCGCGGGTGTCGAGCTGAGTGGTGTCGAGCCCCGCATTCGGCTCGGTGACGCCGAAGCACGCTTTGTCCTCGCCGCGGATCAGCGGCGGCAGCATGCGCTGCTTCTGCTCCTCGGTGCCGAACACGACGACCGGGTTCAGTCCGAAGATGTTGAGATGCAGCGCGGACGCACCGGACAGGCCGGCGCCGGTTTCGGAGATCGCCTGCATCATGATCGTGCCCTCGGTGATGCCGAGCCCCGAACCGCCGTAGGCCTCCGGCATCGCGATGCCGAGCCAGCCGCCGGCGACGACTTCGGCGACGAACTCCTCGGGGTAATGGCCTTCGGTGTCGCAGCGGAGCCAGTAGTCGGCGTCGAATCCGGCGCACAGGCGGTTGATAGCATCGCGTATCGCGAGCTGCTCTTCGGTCAGCTTGAAATCCATCGTGAATCCTCGGCGGGTGTGGTCGATGCCGGCGCGTGGGGCCGTGACGACGGACCGTACGCGGCACGCCTTCGCGCTGTCAACAAAGCGCCGTCGGCACTCGCCATCGCCCGCCGGACGGGTGAAGATCGGCCGGACCAGCGGATGTGATCCACGAGAGAGGCAGGTATGAGTGACGAGACATATGCGGCGGGCTGCGCCTGGGTCGAGGGTGACTACCTGCCGGTGGCGCAGGCGCGGATCCCGCTGCTCGACATGGGATTCTCGCGCTCGGATTGCACCTACGACGTCGTCGCGGTGTGGCAGGGCGGTTTCTTCCGTCTCGACGATCATCTCGATCGCTTCGAACGGGGCTGCGCCTGCCTGCAGCTCGCGACGCCGCCGCGCGGCACGCTGCGAGAGATCCTCTTCGAGTGCGTCCGGCGCAGCGCGCTGCGCGACGCCTACGTCGAAATGATCGCGACGCGCGGCGTGCCGCGCGCCGGCCAGCGCGATCCGCGCCTGATCGAGAACCGCTTCTATGCCTACGCAATCCCGTACGTCTGGATCGCGAACCCCGATAAACAGGCGGAGGGCCTGCGGCTCGTCGTGGCCGGGAGTGTCGAGCGGATCTCCTCGCGCGCCGTCGACCCGACGGTCAAGAACTTCCACTGGGGGGACCTCGTGCGTGGCCAGTTCGAGGCCTACGACCGCGAGGCGGACACCGTGGTCCTGCTCGATCACGACGGGCACGTTACCGAGGGGCCCGGTTTCAACTTGTTCGCGTACGCGCGCGGCACGCTGCTGACACCGGCCGACGGGGTTCTGCACGGCATCACGCGGCGCACGGTGCTCGAACTCGCCGAACGCGAAGGAATCCCGACCCGGATCACGCGTTTCGGCCCTGATCTGCTGCACGAAGCGGACGAGCTCTTCGGGACGAGCACGGCCGGCGGCGTGATGCCGGTCGTCATGGTCGACGGCAAGCCCGTCGGCACCGGGAAGCCGGGGGCGCTGACCGAACACCTGCGTGCGCTGTATTGGAACGCCCATCGCGGGGGCGCCTGGGTCGAGCAGGTGGAGTACCGTTCAGCGTAGAAATTCAAGCAGGAGTTCGGCGTTGCCCGTTCTTTTTTCATCCATTTTGGACTAGATTGCGAGGCAACAAGAACGAAGGGGAGGCAGGGAACGATGCGGACTGCGTTCGTCCCGCTGCTGCTGGCATTGTCGGGTGGGTGTGCGTTCACGGCCGTGGTGGCCCAGGAACCGCCCCCCATCACGTTGCGTGTCGAGCGCTTCGAAGTCGTCGGTGACAACCCGCTCGACGCCGCGACGACCGATGCCGCGCTCGCACCCTATCTCGGCGACTATGCCGATCTCACCGGCCTGATGGCCGCGGTCGATGCCCTGGAACAGGTGCTGCGCGACGCAGGGCATGCCTTCCACCGCGTCAACATCGAACCGACGCCGGACGGTACGCCGCCGACGACCGTGGTCCTGAAAGTCCTCACCTTCGGGCTCGGTGAGGTCACCGTACGCGGCAACCAGTATTCGTCCGAGCAGGCGGTGCGCAACAGTCTGCCGATCCTCGCGAGCGGCGCCGTGCCCGAGCCGCGCGAACTGTCGCGTCAACTCGCCGTCGCCAACCAGCATCCGCGCCGGCGCGTCACCGTCGGGTATCGTCAGAGCCGCGAACCGGACAAGCTCGACGCCGTCGCCAACGTCACCGAACAGCGGCCGTGGGGTTTGTTCGCGAATCTGAACAACATCGGCAATGACGAGACCGGCAACTCGCGCCTGCAGTTCGGCGGTCAGTACGCGAACATCACCGGCCACGACGACATCGCGACCGCCGCGATCACGCTGTCGCCCGACAATGCGGACGACGTGTTCCAGTTCGGCGCCTTCTACCAGCTTCCGATCTACCGCCTGCGCGGCTGGCTCAATGCGTTCTACGTCCGTTCGGATGTCGACGTCGGCGCCGTGCAGGATGCGTTCGACGTCAGCGGCGCCGGTCACTTCACCGGCCTGAGCTTCAAGCACCAGCTCCTGAACCTCGGCCGCTATCGTCACAGCGCGACGGTCGGGCTGCAGGATCGCCTGTTCGACACCGCGATCAGCAGCACCGGCACCGGGGTGTTCAATCCGGGCCTGAGTACTAAAGTGCGCAGCCGCCCGCTGTCGATTCGCTATGATGGCGGCTACCTGTGGACGCGCACGCGCACCAGCCTCGACTTCTACGTCGACTACAACCACAACCTCGATTTCGGCGGCCACAACCACGATCGCGACTACGCGGGCTTCCGCTTCGCGTCCGACGATCCGCCGGACTCCTCATGGAAACTGGTGCGCTTCGGCACGCTGGCGACGCAGCAACTGCCGCGCGGTTATTCGGGCGTGTTGCGGCTGACCGGGCAGTACACCAGCGAGACGCTGATCCCGGGCGAGCAGATCGGCCTCGGTGGCGAGCGCTCCGTGCGCGGCTTCGAAGAGCGCACGATCGCGGGGGATTCCGGTCTCGTCGCCAATCTCGAACTGTGGACCCCGGCACTGCCACGGCTCTACGACATCCGCCTGCTCGGCTTTCTCGACGCCGGCCACAAGGTGATCAATTCGCCCGGCACCGGCCAACTGCCGCACGACACGATCTCGAGCATCGGCGTCGGCGCGCGCTGGGCTTGGCGGGATCAGCTCCAGGTATCCCTCGACTATGGCCAGCCGCTCGCCAACGCTGACGGCGAAGCGAGCGACCGAGGCAATTCGAAATGGCACGTCAGTCTGACCTACCGCTATTGAGCCGCGGGCTGCGCGCGCTCGCGCTTGGCGCTGCGCTGTTCACGGCCGCGACGCAGGCGGCGGACAAGGCCGGCGAGGTCGTCATCGCCCGCGGCCTCGCGACGGCGCACGTCGCCGGTGCGCCGGCGCGCATCCTCGGCAGCGGCTCGCCGCTCCACGTCGGTGAAACCATCACGACCGGCCCGCGCAGCGTCGCGATGTTGAAGCTCGGCGACGGCACCCGGATGACCTTGCGACCGGACACGTCGTTCCAGGTCGAGGAATATTCGCTGTCCGACGCGGCGCCGAGCGCCGTGTTCCGGCTCTTCAAGGGTGGCCTGCGCGCCGTCACCGGCTTCCTCAGCAAGCGCGACCCGAATGCCGTGCGCTTGCGGACCGCGGTCGCCACGATCGGGATCCGCGGCACCGAATTCGATGCGCGCCTGTGCGGCGCGGACTGCGCGGACGAAGCTCGGCAGCGTCCGGCACCGGCGGGACGTGCCGGCTTCGTCAAAGGCACGGTGATCGCGAAGGCCGCGAGCGGGCGCGCCCGTGCGCTGCAGGTCGGGGCGCCGATCTACAGTGGAGATGCGCTCGTGACGGGGGCGAACGCCTATGCCGTCGTGCTGTTCCGCGATCAAAGCCGCGTCACCGTCATGCCGCACACCGAATTCCGCGTCGATCGCCTCGTCTACCAGGAAGACAGACCAGCCGAAAGCGAAGGCTTCTTCAGCCTCGTGCGCGGCGGTCTGCGGGCGGTCAGCGGCGTGATCGGCAAGTACCGTCGCAACGCCTACCAGATGCGCACCGCGGTCGCGACGATCGGGATCCGCGGCACCGGTTACGATCTCTACTGTGTCGGTGCGTGCGTGAATCCCGATCCCGCCGCGCGCAGCGGCGACGGCCTGTACGCCGACGTCAACGACGGCAGCATCGATTTCGACGGCGGCAATCCGCTGGCCGCCGATCAGCCACCGGTATTCATCGGCAGCACCGGGATGACGCCGATCGAAGTCCCGGCGATGCCGGTCCCGATCGACGTGCCGATGCCGGATACGGTCGACCTTCCGCCGGCGCCACCGGTCGATCCGAACGCCACCGCGCCGGGGGAGGCGCTGATGGTCGCCTGCTATGCCGGCACCTGCGCCGTCGAGACCGATCAGAACACCGTCGAACTCGGTGCCGGTGACGCCGCACGTGTCGGCCTCGGCGGCGGGCCGGCGGAGCAGTTGCCCGAAATTCCGGCCTTCCAGGCCGAGGACCCGATCTTGAATGCCGTCGACGTCGGCGGCGAGGTGCTCGAGCTGTTCGATACGTCGACGGGCACGGAGGGCGACGAATGCGCAGAATGAAGACGCGGCAAAACCGCACCCGCAAGCTGCTGCTGACGCTCGGCGTCTCGGCCTCCGTCGCCGCGCAGGCCAATCCGCAGGGACCGAGCGTCGCCGCCGGATCGGTCGGCTTCGCGAACCCGAACGCGACGACGCTCGAGATCACGAATTCGCCGAACGCGATCATCAACTGGCAGGCGTTCGACATCGGCGTCGGCGAGACGACACGCTTCATCCAGCAGAACGCCGCGAGCGCGGTGCTGAACCGCGTCACGACGCAGAACCCCTCGGACATCCTCGGCAACCTCGTGTCGAACGGGCGCGTGTTCCTCGTCAACCCGGCGGGCATCGTGATCGGGCGCGACGGCCTGATCGACACCGCGGGCCTCGTGCTGTCGACGCTGAACATCAGCAACGAGAACTTCCTCGCCGGTCGCTACGAATTCAATGGCGATGCGGGCAGCGGCCAGATCACGAACCACGGCTACATCAAGACGACGCCGGGCGGTGAAATCGTGCTGCTGGCGCCGAAAATCCTGAACGCACCGGAGGCCGGCAACGACAAGAGCGGCATCATCGAGAGCGAGAACGGCGAACTGGTGCTCGCCGCCGGCTATGCGATCACGATCACGAGCCTCGACGATCCGGACATCAATTTCGAAGTGACGGCACCGGCCGGCGAGGTGGTGAACCTCGGCCGGTTGATCGCGCGCGGCGGCAGCGTCGAGGTGCTCGCCGAGACGATTCGCCATTCCGGTGAAATCGACGCCGATGCACTGGCGGTCGATGCGAGTGGGCGCATCGTGCTCACGGCGACGAAGCACATCGACACCGCCGCGACGAGCGTGATCTCGGCACGCGGCGAGCGCGCGGCCGATCCGGCCACCACAGATCCGACGAACCCCGTTGGCGCCGCCGGCGGCAGCGTGCGGATCACGGCCAGCGCGCCGGCGGCAGAGGACGGCGCGACAGTGACACCTGTCCCGACGACGGCAACGATCGCCGGCCGCATCGACGTCACCGGCGCGCGCGGCGGCACCGCGCGGGTCGAAGCCGATGCCGTCACTGTGCAGGCGACGATCGACGCCTCCGGCAAGACGGCCGGCGGCACGGTGCAGGTGCTCGGCGACACCGTGAAGGCCGAAGGTGCGAGCGTGCGCGCGAATGCGGAAGCCGGCACCGGCGGCGACATCCGCTTCGGCGGCGAATTCCGCGGCGCCGACACGCTGCGCGCGGCCGACAGCGCGACGATCGACGGCGCGAGCCGCTTCGAGGCGAACGCGACGACGCGCGGCGATGGCGGTGACGTGGTCGTCTGGTCGGATCTCGCGACGGTGTTCGCTGGCAAGGTCGAGGCACGCGGCGGCCTCGACGCCGGCGACGGCGGCATGATCGAAGTCTCCGGCAAGGAGACCTTGCAATTTTCCGGCGGTGCCGACGTCGGTGCCCCGCGCGGCGACGCCGGCACGCTGCTGCTCGACCCGCGCAACATCGTGATCGTGCAGGGCGGGGCGACGGTGTCCATCGACAACCCCACCCCGTTCGCCGGCGATCAGTTCGGCTCGAATTTCCAGGTGCTGGCGAACGGCAATATTCTCGTCGTCAATCAGAACGCGGACGTCGCCGGTACGGTGAACGCAGGCGAAATCACGCTGCTGTCCGGATCGGGTTCACTGCTCGGCGTGGTCGCCGGCGCGAGCGCGAACCAGGCGCTCGGCGCATTCGG
>JADZCB010000349.1 GCA_020851775.1 Gammaproteobacteria bacterium | reverse complement strand
CTGGCGACGGTCGCGCTGTCGAAGCTCGCGGTCATCACCGATCGCGCCGACTATGCCGCGGCCGCGGAGCGCACGCTCGCGCTGTTCGCCGGCCAGATGATGCAGATGCCACGCGCGATGACCTGCCTGTGGCAGGCGGCGGCGTTCACGCTGACACCGACGCTGCGCGTCGTCGTCGCCGGCGATCCGCAGGCAGCGGACACGCAGGCGCTGCTCGCCGCCGCGCACGACGTCTATCATCCGTTTCGCGTCGTGCTCGGCACGCACGGCAAGGTCGAAACCTTGGCGCGCACGCTGTCGCCGATCGACGGCCGGGCCACGGTTTATCTGTGCACCGGCGCCGCCTGCCAGGCACCGACGCAGGACGCGGCGACGGTGAAGCAACTGTTGATAGCACACGCGACCGACGGCATCGTCGACCCGTAATGCGGTACCGCTGCGCCGAGGATGTGGGCGGTGTCGCGCGATCTGCGCGACGCCCCGAGGATGGCAACCCGGTCGGCACGCGACATAATGAAGCCTCTCCGCAGCACCGGACGCAATCCGCATGATCCCGTTCTCGATACTCGATCTGTCACCGATCGCAGCCGGCTGCGGTGCGCCGGATGCCCTGCGCAACTCGCTCGATCTCGCGCGCCACGCCGAGCGTTGGGGCTATCATCGCTACTGGCTCGCCGAGCACCACAATCTCCCCGGTATCGCGAGCGCGGCGACTGCCGTCGTGATCGGTCATATCGCCGGCGGCACGACACGGATCCGCGTCGGGGCCGGCGGCATCATGCTGCCGAACCACGCGCCGCTCGTGATCGCCGAGCAGTTCGGCACGCTCGAATGCCTGTATCCCGGCCGAATCGATCTCGGTCTCGGCCGCGCACCGGGTGCCGATCAGCGTACCGCGCGGGCACTGCGGCGCGATCTCATGGCCGGCGCCGAGCGTTTCCCGGACGACGTGCTCGAACTACAGTCCTTGCTCGCGCCGCCGCAGCAGGATCAGGCGATCATCGCCGTGCCGGGTGCCGGCACCGAAGTACCGTTGTGGATTCTGGGTTCGAGCCTGTTCGGCGCACAGCTCGCCGCGATGCTGGGATTGCCGTTCGCCTTCGCGTCACATTTCGCACCGGATGCGCTGCGCGATGCACTGCAGGTTTACCACGCACAATTTCAGCCCTCGCGCCAGCTTGCCGCCCCGCATGCGATGGCCGGCTGCAACGTGTTCGCCGCCGACACCGATGCCGCGGCACAGCGTCTTTTCACGTCGTTGCAACAGCAGTTCACCCATCTCTATCGTGGGCATCCGCTTCCGGTCCAGCCGCCGCGCGACGACATGGAGGCATTCTGGCTGCCGTCGGAGCGGGCCGCGGTCGATCACACGCTGAAGTACGCGATCGTCGGCGGCCCCGATACCGTGCGCGAGAAACTCGCGTCCTTCCTCGCGCTGACCGGCGTCGACGAATTGATGATCACGGCGTCGATTTTCGATCATCACGCGCGGCTCCGTTCGTTCGAGATTGCGATGGACGCGCGTCGTGCGCTTACCGCGGCGGCCTGAAGAGGTGCCGGGATTGGGCGTGACTGCCGTCATCAGGCACAGGACGCCGCGCGGCGGAGCGGTCACGTATGATCACGCCTTCGTTTCAATTCATGGTCGGAGCAATCGATGCGCAGGAAAGTATTGATCGCCGGCGCGAGCGGCGTGGTCGGGGCGGCGGCGGTGGAAGCATTTCTGCGCGAGGGCTCGACGGTCGTTGCCTTGTCACGCCGCCCACCGGAAGTGCAGGTGCCGGGCAGCGTGGTACATCTCGCGGTCGATCTGCGGGATGAAGCGGCGAGCACGGCCGCGCTTGGCGCGCTGCAGGATGTCACGCATGTCGTCTACGCCGCGCTGTACGAGAAACCGGGCCTGATCGGCGGCTGGCAGGAACGCGATCAGATGGAAACCAATCTCGCGATGCTGCACAACTGTCTGACGCCGTTGCTCACCGCCGGCAACCGGATCGAGCACGTCAGCCTGCTCCAGGGCACGAAGGCGTATGGCATCCACCTGCATCCGATGCCGATTCCGGCGCGTGAGCGCAGTCCGCGTGACGAGCATGCGAATTTCTATTGGCTGCAGGAGGACTGGCTGAAGGCCGCGGCGGCTCGTCACGGCTTCGCCTACACGATCCTGCGCCCTCAGCTCATCATCGGCGCGGCCTACGGTGTCGCGATGAATCTTGCGCCGGTGATCGGCGCCTACGCGACGATCTGCCGCGAACTCGGCGAGCCGCTGGCCTTCCCGGGCGGCGTGTCCTATGTCTGGGAAGCCGTCGACGCGCGTCTGCTGGCGAACGTCTTCGTATGGGCGACACGCACGCCGGCAGCGAACGGCCAGCATTTCAACGTCACCAATGGTGACGTCTTCGAGTGGCGGAACCTGTGGCCTGCGCTCGCCGACACGCTCGGCATGCGGACCGGTCCCGATACCCCACGCGCGCTCGCGACCTGGCTGCCCGCGCACGCGGCGCAGTGGGACG